>CANGML010000038.1 GCA_947454585.1 Comamonadaceae bacterium | reverse complement strand
GTCTGATCTGTCTAATAAACACATTGTTTTGGGTTTGAGTGGTGGCATTGCCTGCTACAAGGCGGCCGAGCTGTGCCGGGCCTTGGTCAAAGCAGGTGCCACCGTACAAGTCGTGATGACCGAGGCCGCGGCCCAGTTCATGACGCCGGTGACCCTACAAGCCTTGTCCAACCGGCCTGTGTATGTCTCGCAATGGGATGCCCGCGAGCCCAACAACATGGCGCACATCAATTTGAGCCGCGAAGCAGATGCCATTCTTGTGGCGCCTGCCAGTGCGGACTTCATGGCCAAGCTCTTACATGGTCGTGCGGACGATTTGCTCAGTCTCATGTGCCTTGCCAGGCCGATTGAATGCGTGCCGCTGATCTTGGCCCCTGCCATGAACCGGGAAATGTGGCAACACCCCGCCACGCAGCGCAATATGGCGCAGCTCACCGCAGACGGTGCGCATGTGCTGGACGTGGGGCAGGGCGATCAAGCCTGCGGCGAAACAGGGGATGGCCGGATGTTGGAGCCTGAGGAAATCTTGGAAGACTTGGTCGCCTGCTTTCAGCCCAAAGTGTTAGCTGGCCAGCAGGTGTTGGTCACGGCGGGCCCTACTTATGAGGCCATCGACCCGGTGCGTGGCATCACCAATTTGTCGAGCGGCAAGATGGGTTTTGCCATCGCGCGTGCAGCGCGGGAAGCAGGTGCACAGGTGACCTTGGTAGCAGGGCCCGTGCACCTGCCCACGCCGCGTGGCGTGCAACGCGTGGATGTGCGCTCAGCCTTGGATATGCAAGCGGCTGTGGCCCAGCATGTGCAAACTGCTTCGGTGTTTGTCGCCACAGCTGCGGTGGCCGATTGGCGTGTGGCGGATGTGTCAGGACAAAAAATCAAGAAGGATGGCTCGGGCAGTTCAGCGGGTTCGGGACCGCAACTGAATTTTGTCGAAAACCCAGACATCTTGGCCAGCGTGGCGCAATCTGAGCGCGCCCAAAGCGGCGCCCTGTATTGCGTGGGTTTTGCAGCGGAAAGCCATGAGTTACACAAGCACGCCACGGCCAAACGCGAACGCAAAGGCGTGCCGCTCTTAGTCGGCAATATCGGGCCAGCTACCTTTGGGTTGGACGACAACGCCTTGCTTTTGGTAGATGCCCAAGGCAGTCATGAATTGCCACATGCCAGCAAGCTCACCTTGGCGCGTCAGTTGGTGGGCGAGCTTGCACGCCGCTTGAAGGCTTAATTTTCACAATCAATTTTTCAGTTTGAAACACATGAAACTCGACGTCAAAATTCTTGATCCCCGCATGGCTGACCAACTGCCGCAATACGCTACCTCTGGCAGCGCAGGTTTGGACTTGCGAGCGTGCTTGGATGCGCCCCTCACGCTAGCACCCAACGCGTGGCAATTGGTACCCACGGGCATTGCCATCCATTTGGCGGACCCCGCCTACGCGGCGCTCATCCTGCCGCGCTCGGGGCTGGGCCACAAGCACGGCATTGTGCTGGGTAATCTTGTGGGCTTGATCGACAGCGATTACCAAGGGCAGCTGATGGTCAGTGCCTGGAACCGCAGTGATGTGGCGTTCACCTTGGAGCCGATGGAGCGTTTGGCGCAGCTGGTCATCGTGCCCGTGGTGCAGGCCCAGTTCAACGTGGTCAACGAATTCGCCGCATCCACCGAACGCGGTGAGGGTGGTTACGGCTCGACGGGCAAGAAGTAAAACTCAGTGCAACAAATCGTTGCCGGGCGCTTGGGCTTCGATCTTGAAAAAGCCGGTGCCTAAAGTGCCGCGTTCTTGCTCCTCTTGCGTGGCTTCACGCACCGACTGCACATCGAGGTGAATGCGAATGGCAATGCCAGCCAAGGGGTGGTTGCCGTCAAGCACGACGTGCTCGGGGTAGAGCTCAGTCACGGTGTAGAGCAAGTCTTGCGGTGCGTCGGGGTTGCAACCTGCGGGCAGGGCATGGCCTTCGACGGTATGGCCTTCTTCCAGCTCTTTGGGGAAGCGCGAGCGGGCTTCTAGGAACACCAAGTTCTCGTCATAGTCTCCGAAGGCCTCTTCGGGTTCAAGCTGCAGGTCGAGGTGGTCGCCCACGCGGTGGCCTTGTAGGGCCGCTTCAAGCTTGGCAAGCAAATCATCGCCGCCCACCAAAAATTCAATCGGGCTGTCCAACTCGTCGAGTACCTCGCCCAAAGTGTCTTTCAAGGTCCAAGTTAAGCCGACCACGCAGTGCTGAGTAATTTCCATAGGGCAAAATTGTCGCACGATGGATATCAACCAACCCCTGACCCTGCTCGGCGGCATCAGCCCCGCTAAATTCATGCGCACTTATTGGCAGCGCAAACCCTTGTTGGTGCGCCAAGCCATTCCACAATTCAAAGCCTTGCTCAGTCGCCCTGAACTGTTTGGTTTAGCCGAACAAAGTGGGGTCGAGTCCCGCTTGGTGATGGGCGCGAATGGAGGTCAACGCAATTGGCACATGCAGCGCGGCCCGTTTAAACGTCGTGCGATTCCAAAACTCAGCGAGCGTGATTGGACCTTGTTGGTCCAGGGCGTTGATTTGCACGACGACCGCGTGGCCGCTTTGATGCAACAGTTTCGATTTGTGCCTGATGCCCGCTTGGACGACGTGATGATTAGCTACGCCACAGAGGGCGGTGGCGTCGGCCCGCACGTGGATAGCTACGATGTGTTTTTGCTGCAAGCCCATGGGCAACGCCGCTGGCGCATTGGACGACAAAAGGACTTGTCGCTGTTGCCTGACATGCCTCTAAAAATTTTGGCCAACTTCAAACCTGAGCAGGACTGGGTGTTGGAGCCCGGAGACATGCTGTACCTGCCTCCGCGTTATGCCCATGAAGGTATTGCGCAAGGCGAGTGCATGACCTATTCGGTGGGTTTTCGTGTACCCGAAGTTGGCGATTTGGCGCGAGAGTTGTTGGTGCGTTTGAGTGAAGGGGTCGAAGACGGTGCTGGCAACGATTTGTACAAAGATGCGACGCAACCTGCTGTGTCAAACCCAGCAGCCATCCCGCTAGGTTTGAAAGATTTTGCAAAAAAAGCCTTGCAAATGTCGTTAAAAGATCCTAAGGCCTTGCAACGTGCGCTGGGGGAGTATTTGACGGAGCCTAAGTCCAATGTCTGGTTTGAGATGGGTGACATGCCCGATACGCTCACATCTGTGCAATTAGACCGACAAAGCAAGATGATGTACGACGAGCACCACATTTTCCTGAATGGGGAGAGCTGGCGGGCTGCCGGTAAAGATGCAGCTTTGATGCGCCAATTGGCCGACCGTCGTGCGTTAACGAGCATGCAAATCGCCCAAGCCAGTCCAGCAGCATTGGGTCTACTGATGGCGTGGTGTGATGATGGTTGGCTTCATGCAGCCCGATAGCGGGGTTCAGTTGACGCGCAGCTGACAGCTTTTTTGATCAACTATAGGATTTACCCTATAATTGGTGGCTAAGCTGGCGGGCTTGAATCCTTCAGCTTGGTTGTGGTGCTAGCCACAGCAATTTCCGGAAATTGTTTTCATCCCCCTTTAAGGAAAATTCAAATGAACAAGTCAATCCTGTTGGCATCTTTGTTGGCTGCTGCCGCTCTCGTCGCTTGCGGCAAAAAAGAAGCACCTGTTGTTGAAGCCGCTCCTGCAGCTTCTGCACCAGTTGAAGCCGCTTCTGCCGTGGCTTCTGAAGCCGCTGCCCCAGCATCTGACGCTGCCAGCAAGTAATCAGTTTTGAACTGACTCCAAAAAGCCACCCAGAGGGTGGCTTTTTTAATGGGGCTTTCGCATGGTGTGCGTCATACATGTATCCACGCCGAGCTTGCCAGCGGATCGGCCACATCAATGTCATGGGGACTGCATCCTAAGACCGCACTCAAGCTGGCCCGGGCAAGCTCGGGTGTGTTGTTTCGTTCACTCAAGTGTGCAGCTTGGACGCGTTGCAGTTGATCGTGGTTGATGCGAGCCAAGAGTTCGGCTGCAGCTTGGTTGGCCAAATGCCCCCAAGCGCCAGCCACACGTTGTTTTAAAAAACTTGGGTAGCTCGACGCTTCGAGCAAATCGGGGTCATGGTTGGTTTCTAGCAGCAGGGCATGACAACCTTGCAATGACGCCACGACATGAGACGAGACATGGCCCAAATCTGTGACAACGCCCAAGTGCCTGTTGCCATCGCTACAGCGCAGTTGCAGCGGTTCACGTGCATCGTGTGGCACAGTGAATGGCATGGCTTGCAATGCGCCAATTTCAATCATGCAACCGTCACGCGTCACATTCAGCTGCTGCTGGTGAACCATCCAGGCCTCGTCGTTCACCGCTAGCCAGGTGCCCTGGCTCATCCACAACGGGCTTGCGTAGCGTTTGACAAAACTCCGGGCACAGCCAATATGGTCGCCATGCTCGTGCGTGATGAAAATGGCATCTATGTCTTCGGCGCAGGTGCCTGCCTCGATTAAGCGGGCTTCAAGGTCGCGCAGTCGCAATCCGCAATCAATCAGCAATCGGGTCGTGTGCCCGCCACTTTGGGCTTCAACCAAAGTGGCGTTGCCTGAGCTGCCGCTGCCTAGGCTTTTAAAGCGCAGCATGGCGCATGAAGAGTTCCTGGTATCAGCGCAAATCGTCAGCCAAGAGCTTCAAGATGCGCTGGCTAACAGGGCTATTTTCAACTTGACCTGCGGCATTTTGAACGCCCACCTCAGTCGCGCTGCCTGCATTGCGCACGACAAGGCGGTATTTGACGGGGCCAGTTTCAGCGCTAGAGGCGGTAAAGAGTTTGCTGAAGAAACCTTTTTCCTCTTTGGCCGCTGTGTCAACGTAACGCACGAAATACAGGCCTTGGGCCCGATCTCGGTCTTCTACGGTGAAACCTGTGCGGTCAAGCGCGACACCGACGCGTCGCCAAGCAACGTCAAAAGAGTCAGGGATGTTCAACAAGGTGGCATCGCCTTTGGTGATCAAGGCGGTTTTGCTAACGGGTGCAGCTTGCGCCAATAGGGCTGGCTTGGCCTGCTCGGCGCTGACGCCAAGTTTGATCATGAGTCGGCTCAAGAACTCAGCTTCCAGTTCAGGGTCGTTGGGGCGAGGTGTCCAAATCGTGCTTGATTTGGTTTGATCTCGGTACTCTTCGCTCATGCCGCGGTGCGTCACGAAGATGTCCACACCCCCGGTGCTGTTACGTTCAATGCGGGTTCGGAATTTGTCACGTTCGCCAGATGAATAAAGACCATCCAAAACTTTCCCTAAGGTGCGTCGGATGAAGTCTTGTGGAATCTTGGCGCGGTTTTCAGCCCATTCAGTCTCGAGAAGTCCAAGTTGCTGCTGCTCGATCACGTATTCAAAACCATTTTCTTTCCAGAAGCCCTGCACGATCGGCCAGACAAGCTCTGCAGGTCTGTTCACCACCAGCCAGCGTTGTTTGCCATCGCGCTCAATGCGCACGTCGTTGACTTGTTTGGCGGCGGTTGCTGCGACTGACGCAACAGGGCGATTGCCCATGCTGCTGGCCGTCACAGGGCCTCCAGGGACGGCGTAACGCGTGTCGCGGGTTAATTGCGTCAAATCTGGCGGGATGTCCAGCGCGACGACTTTAGTTCCGCCTTCAGTTTTGTAGTTGACCTTGTCGCCGTCCATCAGTGAGCCGCAGCCATTGAGCAGAGCTAGAGTTGTCAGCGCGATCGCTGTGCGATTTTGAGCAAAAGAAATTTTCACAGCCAAGGCCTTTTTAATAATCAGATCAAACCAGCCGCGCGCAAAGCGCCTTCTACTAAGGGTTCATTTGCGGGGGTGAGCTCAGTCATGGGTAAGCGCAGGGTAGGGCCAGCGAGGCCCATGCGCTTCATGGCCCATTTCACGGGAATGGGGTTGGCCTCCACAAACAGGTGCTTGTGAACAGGCATCAACTTGAATTGGATGTCCATCGCGCGTTTCGCGTCCCCAGCAATCGCGGCCATGCACAGCTCGTGCATCAAGCGTGGCGCCACGTTGGCGGTCACGCTGATGTTGCCTTGACCACCACACAGCATCAAGGCCACAGCGGTGGGGTCGTCGCCCGAGTAAACGGCGAAGCCTTTGGGCACATCACGAATCAGCCACTCGGCGCGTTCAATGTTGCCTGTGGCTTCCTTGATACCCACAATGCCTGGCACTTGGGTCAAACGCAGCACGGTGTCGTGCGCCATATCAGCCACGGTGCGGCCGGGCACGTTGTACAAAATGACGGGCAAGTCCACCGCTTCGGCGATGGCTTTGAAGTGAAGGTACTGTCCCTCTTGGGTAGGCTTGTTGTAGTAGGGCACCACTTGCAACTGGCAATGTGCGCCGACTTTTTTGGCGAACTTGGCCAGCTCGATCGCTTCGGCGGTGGAGTTGGCACCACAGCCGGCCATGATGGGCACATGACGCTCGGCGTGCTTGGCCGCTTGCTCGACTGAGACGCGGATGATTTCGCAGTGTTCCTCTACATTGACCGTGGGCGATTCGCCGGTGGTCCCCACCACGCCGATGCAATCGGTGCCTTCGGCGATGTGCCAATCGATCAGTTTGCGCAGCGTGGGGTAATCGACGCTGCCGTCTGTGTGCATGGGGGTGGTCAAAGCCACGATGCTGCCAGTAATGGGTGTCATGTCCGCGAGTTCGGTCAAGGAAAAACGTTCATTCTAGCGATTGCTAAAACGTTTTAGCTGTTCAGTGGGTAGCGCCTTGGCGTTTGTGGAGTGTCTGACTCGTGCACTGCCACGATGCGTTGCACAAATCGGTCGGGTTGGGTCAAGAACCCCTCTTCAAACGCCACCACACGCAAATCCTGGCAAATGTTGAGCAATTCGTTAGGGTGCAACAAAAAGTCTGGGCGAGATGGTTTACCCACGCTCTCGTTGCCTGCTGAGAAGGTTTCGTAAATCAGCACGCCATCGGTAGCCAGACTGGCCAAAATATGGGGCCACAAAGGTCGCCACAAGTAGTTGGTGACGATCACGCCGCCAAAGGTTCGGCCAGCCAGCGGCCAGGGGCCATTTTCGATGTCAGCGCAAATAGCCTCGCCCACAGTTGAAACAGCGGCTATGGCCTCCGGGTTGCGGTCCACCCCCACCACAGCATGACCCATGGTCGCCAAGTGCCGCATGTGACGTCCATGCCCGCACGCCAAGTCCAGCACGCTGCAAGCGCTAGGCAGCAGGTGCGACCAGCGCGTCACCCATGCCGATACGGGCTCTTGCCCGTGAAGCAATTCACCCATTTCAGAAACATCCCCAAACCTGGTTGGCCAGTGTGAGCAAAAACTCTGGCCGCAAATACATCGACAACACAGCCAGCAATACGCCCAAGCACAGCAAGCCCATCAGGGCTTGACGCAACAGGGGATGGGAGAAGATTTGCATCACACGCGCTTATGCGGCCACAGCCTTAGGTCCGCGCTCAATGGCATTTTCTTTGACGGGCAAATTCACCAAGGCGGCAAACACGCCCAGCGCGATAGAGATGTACCAAACGATGTCGTAGCTGCCCGTTTTGTCGTACAGGTAGCCACCCAGCCAAACCCCCATGAAACTACCGATTTGGTGGCTGAAGAACACAAAGCCCCCCAGCATCGACAAATGCGCCACACCAAAAATCTGCGCCACCACGGCATTGGTGGGGGGCACGGTGGAGAGCCACAACAAGCCCATCGTGGCTGAGAAGAGGTACACGCTCAAAGGGGTGAGGGGCGCCAACAAAAACATCACAATGACCACTGCGCGCGAGAAATAAATGAACGACAAAATCTTGCGCTTGGCCATGCGCTGACCCAAGCTGCCAGCGATGTAAGTCCCAAAGACGTTGAAAAGTCCAATCAAAGCCAAGGCGATGCTGGCAACCTCAGGGGACAAGCCATGGTCTTTCAAGTAGCTGGGCATGTGCACGCCGATGAATACCACCTGAAAGCCGCACACAAAGTAGCCCGCCATCAGCAATTGGAAGCTGGGGTAATGAAAGGCCTCCCGCAGGGCCTGCAAGATCGACTGATCCCGATGCGGTGTGGCACCGCCTGCAAAACCAGGCTCGCGCAAGCCAAAGGCGAGGGGGATGACCAATAAGGCGGCCATGGACAGCCAGACCAATGCCTGCTGCCAGCCCAACGTGCTGATCAGGTAGCCCTCGGTAGGCACCATCAAAAACTGACCAAATGAACCTGCTGCTGCGGCCACACCCATGGCCCATGAGCGTTTGGCCGCACTCACGTTTCGGCCAATCACCCCGTAAATCACAGCGTAGGTGGTACCCGCTTGGGCAATACCAATCAGCACCCCCGCTGTGGCGGTAAATAGCGCTGGCGTTGACGAATACGCCATGCCTACCAAACCCAAGGCGTACAAAATCGCACAGGTGACGATGACGCGGAAGGCGCCAAATCGATCAGCCAGCATGCCCGAGAAAATGCCTGCAAAACCCCAGGTTAGGTTTTGAATGGCAATGGCCATGGCAAAGTTTTCGCGGGTCCAGTCTTGGGCTTGGGTGATGGGTTGCAACCACAGCCCAAAGCCATGGCGCACGCCCATAGACAAGGTGACGATGGCGGCTCCGCAGGCGAGTACTTGCCACAAAGGTAAGCTTTTATTTTGATCAGTCATAGGCTTGACTTTACCCAAAGCGGGTCAAGGTCGCTGTCGCCGTGGTTTTGCTAGCGCACTTTGGGGTCTGTTGTTTTATACAGTACCGAATTTGAATCTGTCTACAATGCCGGCCCATGGCAACCAAGCAACTCACCCCACCGCCCCAGTACTCGGAAGGCTCGATTCGCGTTCTCAAAGGACTCGAGCCCGTCAAGCAGCGTCCGGGCATGTACACCCGCACCGACAACCCCTTGCACATCATTCAAGAAGTGCTAGACAACGCGGCTGACGAAGCTCTGGCTGGTCATGGCAAGAAGATCAGCGTCACTTTGCACAGCGATGGTTCGGTCAGCATCGAGGACGATGGCCGTGGTATTCCCTTTGGCATGCATCCCGAAGAAAAAGCACCTGTCATTGAACTGGTGTTCACTCGTTTGCATGCGGGCGGCAAGTTTGACAAAGGCTCAGGTGGCGCGTACAGCTTCTCTGGCGGTCTCCACGGCGTAGGCGTGAGCGTGACCAACGCGCTGGCCAAGCGCATGGAAGCCACCTCACACCGCGAAGGCCAAGTGGCGCGCTTGGTGTTCTCAGGTGGCGATGTGGTGGAAAAACTCACCACCCGCAAACAAGAATCAGGCGACCGCAAACAAGGCACCACCGTGCGCGTCTGGCCTGATGCCAAATACTTTGAATCTTCGGCCTTGCCCATGAATGAGCTGGTGCACTTGCTGCGCAGCAAAGCCGTCCTCATGCCTGGCGTGAGCGTGACGCTCATCAACGAAAAAACCAAAGACACACAACACTGGCTCTACAAAGGCGGCCTGCGTGACTACTTGATGCAGACGTTGCACGGCGACCCCGTCATTCCTTTGTTTGAAGGCGAGGGGTTTGCCGACAGCAACCACGACAGCTTCGCCGAAGGCGAGGGCGCCTCTTGGGCCGTGGCCTTCACCGAAGACGGTCAGCCGGTGCGCGAGAGCTATGTCAACCTGATCCCCACCAGCGCGGGCGGCACGCACGACAGCGGCTTACGTGATGGCTTGTTCAACGCGGTGAAGAGCTTTATTGAGCTGCACGCTTTGCTACCCAAGGGCGTCAAGCTTTTACCCGAAGACGTGTTTGCCCGAGCCAGCTACGTGCTTTCAGCCAAGGTGCTCGACCCGCAGTTCCAAGGCCAAATCAAAGAACGCCTCAACTCGCGCGATGCCGTGCGCTTGGTGTCAAGCTATGTGCGCCCCACCATGGAGCTGTGGCTCAACCAGCACGTCGAATACGGTAAAAAGCTGGCTGAGTTGGCCATCAAGGCCGCACAAACGCGCCAAAAAGCAGGCCAAAAAGTTGAGAAGCGCAAGGGCTCAGGCGTGGCTGTATTACCCGGCAAGCTGACCGATTGCGAAAGCAAAGCCATCGCCCACAACGAAGTGTTCCTGGTCGCGGGTGACTCGGCGGGCGGCAGCGCCAAGATGGGTCGCGACAAAGAAAGCCAAGCCATTCTGCCGCTGCGTGGCAAGGTGCTCAACACCTGGGAAGTCGAGCGCGACCGCTTGTTTG
>CANGML010000037.1 GCA_947454585.1 Comamonadaceae bacterium | reverse complement strand
ATTTGTGCACGGTGCGTTTGAAGCCAGCTTGGTCGAGGGCCAACACGTGCGTGCGGTGTTCAAAAGCCCAGGTCTGAGCCCTGACGCTGTGGCGCCCGTGTGGAACGCGGCGGTGGCCGCAGGGTTGTGGGTCGGCACAGAGCTGACCTTGTTTGCCCAAGCGCTCACCGATTTGCAGACCAGCATGGCCTACCACCCCAAGGTGTTGGCCATCACCGGTACGAATGGGAAAACTACCGTCACCGCGTTGACGGCCCAGTTGCTCGAACGCGCGGGCAAGCGCGTGGCAGTGGCCGGCAATATTGGTCCAACTTTGTTGGACACCTTGTCACACGCTTTGGACACAGCGGCTGAAGCACAAGCGGCTGCTGATGCGGCGGCCGCCCAAGCGGCGGAGGCGCAGGCTGCAGACGAAGCCCTGGCAGAAGAGGTCCTGGCAAAAGAGGCGGCTGCCGAAGCAGCGGCGGAATCACAAATGGCATTGACAGGCACTGAAGCAGAGCCCGCCCAAGCCACGCAAGCCCATGACGATGAGCCGTTTGAGGTGGACTTGCCACCCTTGGTGCCGCCCCCGCCGCCGCCGCTGGATCACCCCTATCTGCCCCAGGTGTGGGTGTTGGAATTGTCTAGTTTTCAGCTGGATGGCGTGGACAACTTTGAACCAAGCGCTGCCGCAGTGCTGAACCTGAGCCAAGACCATCTGGATTGGCACGGCGACATGGCCGCCTATGCTGCCGCGAAAGCGCGGATTTTTGGCCAAACCGGCTTGATGGTGCTGAACCGTGAAGATGCCGCAGTGATGGCGATGCTGCCCGAGCCTGTCCGCGTCAAATTACAAAAACCTCAGCCACGTGCCCACCTGACATTTGGTGGCGATATGCCTCAGCGCCCCGGCGATTACGGCATTGAAACCGTCAACGGCATGACCTGGTTGGTGCGTGCGCTAGAGGCCGATGAAACACGCAAACGTAGGAAAGACGACGCAGAAGAAATTCACTTTCAACGGTTGATGCCTGCCGACGCACTGCGCATTCGCGGTCGACACAATGCGCTGAATGCCTTGGCCGCCTTGGCCTTAGCCGGTCACGCCGGTGGTGATTTGGCCTCGATGTTGTATGGCTTGCGCGACTACTCGGGTGAACCGCATCGTGTGGAAGCCGTCACCGTGTTGAACGGGGTGGAATACTTTGACGACAGCAAGGGCACCAATGTGGGTGCCACCGTGGCTGCCCTCCATGGGTTGGGCGTTGACCGTCGCTTGGTGGTCATCCTCGGTGGCGATGGCAAAGGGCAAGACTTTTCACCCTTGTTGGATCCCGTCAGCCGATATGTGCGTGCGGTGGTGTTGATCGGGCGTGACGCTCCTGTGTTGCGTGATGCCTTGCAACACAGCGGCGTGGCCTTGATGGATGCAGACACCTTAGACGTTGCGGTTCGTTTAGCCAGCGAACAAGCCCACGCTGGTGATGCGGTGCTGCTGTCACCCGCCTGCGCCAGCATGGACATGTTCCGCAACTATGCGCACCGTGCAGACGTGTTTGTCCAGGCTGTCCATCAGTTGGTGGAAGAAGCGGGAGGCACGCTGTGAGTGTCCTTCAGCGCATGCTGCAAAGCTTCCAACGTGTGATGGGTGCGCAACCAGAGACGGGCATGGATGCCTTGCCGGTGCGCGTGCATGGGACCGAGTTCGCACGCACCGCGGCATCCCCTGTGCATGTGAAGGGTTTTGATCAGCCTTTGGTGTGGGTGACGTTTGCCTTGCTGATGTTTGGCTTGATCATGGTGTATTCCGCCTCGATTGCCATTCCAGACAACCCACGCATGGGTGCTGGCTACACGCCTACACATTTTTTATTGCGTCACGCCTTGTCCGTGTTTGTGGCGTTCGTGGCGGCGTTGTTGGCATTCCAAATCCCCCTCAACACCTGGGAGCGTGTGGCGCCTTGGGTCTTTGTGGTGTCGATCGTGCTGTTGATTGCGGTGCTGATTCCGTTCATTGGTAAATCGGTGAACGGCGCGCGCCGTTGGATCGGTCTGGGCTTCATGAACTTTCAACCCTCCGAGCTGGCCAAGTGGGGTGTCTTGCTTTATGCCGCCAATTACATGGTGCGCAAGATGGATGTGAAAGAAAACTTCTTCGCCGCTGTGTTGCCCATGGGGGCTGCTGTGACGGTGGTGGGTTTGCTGCTGCTGTCAGAGCCGGATATGGGTGCCTTTTTGGTGATCGCTGTGATTGCGATGGGTATTTTGTTCCTCGGTGGTGTGAACGCCCGCATGTTCTTCTTGATTGCCGCCGCCTTGATCGGCGTGTTTGCGGTGATCATCGCCACCTCAGAGTGGCGGCGCGAACGCATTTTTGCTTACTTGGACCCCTGGAGCATGGAGCATGCCTTGGGCAAGGGCTACCAGTTGTCACACTCACTGATCGCGATTGGCCGTGGTGAAATTTTTGGGGTTGGCCTCGGTGGCAGTGTGGAGAAATTGCATTGGTTGCCCGAAGCGCACACCGACTTTTTGCTGGCCGTGATTGGCGAAGAGTTTGGGTTTGTCGGCGTGGTGGCGGTGATTGGCATGTTCATGTGGTTGACCCGCCGCATCATGTACATCGGCCGTCAAGCGATTGCCATGGACCGCGTGTTTGCCGGCTTGGTGGCGCAAGGCGTGGGCATTTGGATGGGCTTTCAGTCCTTCATCAACATGGGCGTGAACTTAGGCGCTTTGCCGACCAAGGGCTTGACCTTGCCGCTCATGAGCTATGGGGGCTCGGCGATTTTGCTGAACTTGATCGCCATTGCGGTAGTGCTTCGGGTTGACTTCGAGAACCGTGTGGTGATGCATGGGGGGCGGCTATGACCCAGCGGACCGCACTCATCATGGCTGGCGGCACGGGCGGCCACATCTTCCCAGGCCTGGCCGTGGCTGAACAGTTGCGCGTCCAAGGATGGCACGTGCATTGGCTCGGCGCGCCTGAGCCCAGCATGGAAAGCTTGCTGGTGCCACCCCGTGGCTTTGCCTACGAGACGGTCGCCTTCGGCGGCGTGCGCGGCAAGGGCGTCACAACCTTGGCCCTGTTACCGCTTAAGTTGCTGCGCGCTTTCTGGCAAAGCTTGTGCGTGCTGCGTCGCGTCAAGCCTGATGTCGTGGTGGGCATGGGGGGCTACATCACTTTCCCAGCAGGAATGATGGCGGTGCTGTGCGGCAAGCCATTGGTGCTGCATGAACAAAACTCGGTGGCAGGCATGGCCAACAAAGTTTTGCGTGGCGTGGCTGACCGTGTGTTCAGTGCCTTCCCTGACGTGTTGGCAGGCGCCGAGTGGGTGGGCAACCCCATGCGTGAAGGCTTTGTGACGCAGCCCGCGCCTGCGCAACGCTTTGCAGACCGCACAGGTCCCTTGCGTGTGTTGGTGGTGGGCGGCAGTTTGGGTGCGCAAGCACTCAACACCGTGGTGCCACAAGCCATGGCCAAGATCCCCCACGACCAGCGACCCACCGTCATCCACCAAAGCGGCGCGAAGCAAATTGACGCATTGCGCACGGCCTATGCAGAAGCCGGCGTGCAAGCAGAGTTGACCCCGTTCATCGACGACACAGCCCAAGCCTTTGCCGATGCCGATGTGGTGATCGCCCGCGCCGGCGCCAGTACCGTGACAGAGTTGGCCGCCATTGGGGCTGCCGCCATCTATGTGCCTTTCCCCCATGCGGTGGATGACCACCAAACCACCAATGCTCGCTTTGTGGTGGACGCAGGCGGCGGCTGGTTGATGCCTCAAACTGAATTGAAAGCCCAAGACTTGGCCGATCGTTTGCAATTCTTGACCCGTCGCACCCTCCTCGCGTGTGCTGAAAAAGCCTATGCCGTGCGTCAAGTGGATGCGGTCACGAAGCTGGTGGCTGCCTGCGAGCAACTCGCCGCGAAGAGGGGGAAACCATGAAACACGCCATTCGTCATATCCATTTCGTCGGTATTGGTGGTGCAGGCATGAGTGGCATTGCGGAAGTGCTGCTCAACTTGGGCTATGTCATCTCGGGGTCTGACTTGTCAGACAGCGCCGCGTTGAAGCGCCTGCACAGCTTGGGCATCCAAACCCACGTGGGCCATGACGCCAAACATATCGTGGGTGCGGATGCCGTGGTCACTTCTACCGCGGTGCATGCCGACAACCCCGAAGTGGTGGCCGCACATGCCAAGCTCATTCCTGTGGTGCCCCGTGCCGTGATGTTGGCCGAGTTGATGCGTTTGAAAACAGGCCTGGCGATTGCGGGCACGCATGGCAAAACCACGACCACCAGTTTGGTCGCCAGTGTGTTGGCTGAAGCGGGCATGGACCCTACCTTTGTGATTGGCGGCAAGCTCAACAGCGCCGGCGCCAACGCCAAGTTGGGCTCGGGCGATTACATCGTGGTCGAGGCGGATGAGTCCGATGCCTCATTCTTGAACCTCTTGCCCGTGATGGCGGTGGTGACCAACATCGATGCCGACCACATGGACACCTATGGCCATGACTTCAACCAGTTGAAGGCCGCATTCATTGAGTTCTTGCACCGCATGCCGTTCTATGGTGCAGCGATCTTGTGTACCGACGATGCCGCGGTGCGCAGCATCTTGCCTGAGGTGTCACGCCCCATCACCAGCTATGGCTTCAACGAAGCAGCCCAAGTGCGCGCGGTCAATGTCCGTGCCGACAACGGGCGCATGTGCTTCACGGTGCAGCGCCGCAATGGTGTGACCCTGCCAGACCTTGACATCACCCTCAACTTGGCAGGCGAGCACAACGTGCTCAACGCCTTGGCCGCGATTGCGATTGCGGTGGAGTTGAACGTGCCTGATGAGGCGCTGCAAAAAGCCTTGGCGGAGTTCAAAGGCGTGGGCCGTCGTTTCCAACGTCACGGCGAAGTAACGGCAAAGACCGGTGGTCAGTTCACCCTGATCGAAGACTACGGTCACCACCCCGTCGAACTGGCAGCCACCTTGGCAGCAGCGCGAGGCGCATTTCCTGGGCGACGTTTGGTGTTGGCGTTTCAGCCGCATCGCTACACCCGCACGCGCGACTGTTTTGAAGACTTTGTGGACGTCTTGGGCCGCGCCGATGTCTTGTGGCTCTCAGAAATTTACGCCGCAGGGGAAGCGCCGATTGCGGCGGCCGATGGCCGCGCCCTGTCGCGTGCCATGCGTGTGGCTGGCCACGAAGCCTTGGTGTTCGTGGATGAGATTCAAAAAATGGCCCAAGTCATTGCCGACAACGCCCAAGACGGCGACGTGGTGATGTGCATGGGCGCAGGGTCGATTGGCCAAGTGCCAGCCAAGGTGCTGGAACTGGTGCAACAACGTAAGAGCTGAGTTATGACTTTCACTATTGAAACCGCCAAAGTTGCTGTCCTCACTGGGGGAATGTCTGCTGAACGTGAGGTGTCCCTCATGTCGGGCGCGGGCGTGCTCAAGGCTTTGCAAAGCAAAGGCGTCAATGCCCATGCCTTTGACCCCGCCGAGCGCGGCTTGGATGCGCTCAAGCGCGAAGGCTACACCCATGCCTTCATCGCCTTACATGGTCGTTATGGCGAAGATGGTTCGGTGCAAGGGGCGTTGGAACTTTTAGGCATTCCCTACACAGGCTCTGGTGTGATGGCGTCAGCCATGGCGATGGACAAAGTGATGACCAAGCGTGTGTGGAGTGCGTTGGGTTTGTCGACACCCGGCTACGTGTGGCTGGCGCCCGAGGACCAAACAAGAGACAACATCAATGCCATCCCGGCCAAGCTGGGCTTGCCCTTGATCGTCAAGCCGCCCCGCGAAGGCTCGTCGATTGGCATGAGCAAAGTCACGCAGGCTTCAGACATCAACGCGGCAGCAGCATTGGCGACCCAATACGACCCTGATTTGCTGTGTGAAGAATTCATCACCGGTGAAGAACTGACGTGTCCGATCGTAGGCAATGGTCCACATGCCCGCGCTTTACCTGTGGTGCGCATCGCGGCGCCTGATGGCGCCTATGACTACAACCACAAGTACTTCACCGATGACGTGAAGTACCACTGCCCCAGTGGTTTGCCCGACGCAGAAGAAAAAGAAATCCAGCGTTTGGTCGTGGCGGCTTATCGTGCCTTGGGCTGCCGTGGCTGGGGCCGTGCTGACATCATGTTGCGCGCCTCAGATCGCAAACCTTATTTGCTGGAGATGAACACCTCACCCGGCATGACCAGCCATTCGCTGGTCCCCATGTCAGCAAGGGCGGCAGGCATCAGCTACGAAGACTTGTGCCTGATGTTGTTACAGAGCGCCACGCTGGATCATCCCGGAGGTGCAAAAGTCGTATGAGCTCACGTTACACCACCCACATGCGCCCCCGTCCCGAGGTCAATACCTCGGTGGTGGTGCCGTTGGACGTCAAACTCATGCACATGGCGGCGTCGTTCATGATCGTGGGCTTGGTGGTGGCGGCGTTGGTGAGCGGCATGTGGGCTTTGGTGCAATTGCCGGTCTTTGCGTTGACGGGCATCACCGTGCGTGGGGATGTGGAGCACAACAACGAAGTGACCTTGCGTGCCAATGTCGCTACCAAGTTGACGGGTAATTTTTTCACCGCTGATCTCACGCGTGTGCGTCAGGCATTCGAGTCTGTGCCTTGGATTCGACTGGCTTCGGTGCAGCGCGAATTTCCCAATCGTTTGCACGTCACGTTGCAAGAGCACAAGCCAGTCGCGTATTGGGGAGAAGACCGTGAATCCCGCATGCTGAACAGCTATGGCGAGGTCTTCGAAGCCAATGTGGCGGATTTAGAAGACGACAAGATGCCACGCTTGAGTGGGCCAGACAGCCAGTCCCAGCAGGTACTGGCGATGTATCTGGCGCTAGCGCCGGCCTTCAAAGAGTTAACCATGTCCTTAGACAGTTTGGCATTGACCGATCGTGGGAGTTGGCGTGCGAAGTTAGCCCAAGGTGCTGTCATTGAGCTAGGGCGAGGCAATGTGGAAGACGTGATGGTTCGCATGCAGCGACTGAGCAAAACAGTGACGCAAGTGACACAGAGACTGGGTCGCAAGGTGAGTGCGATGGAGTCCGTCGATTTGCGACATGACAACGGTTACGCGCTGCGATTGCGCGGAGTGAGCACGCAAGACGTGTCCATCAAACGCTAACGCGCACAGTAAGAAGAAGAGAAAGAACGAGGCTGTTATGGCAAAAGAGTACAAAGATTTGGTGATCGGCTTAGACATTGGCACCGCCAAGGTCATGGTGGTCGTGGCCGAAGTGTTGCAAGGTGGTGAGCTCAAACTCGCAGGCCTGGGTGTGGCACCGAGCAGTGGCTTGAAGCGTGGTGTGGTGGTGAATATCGACGCGACGGTGCAAAGCATTCAGCAAGCACTCAAAGAAGCAGAGTTGATGGCCGATTGCAAGATCACACACGTCTACACCGGCATCACAGGCAGTCACATTCGCGGCATCAACTCCACCGGCATGGTGGCGGTCAAAGACAAAGAGGTCACAGCCGCCGATGTGGCCCGTGTGGTGGAAACCGCCAAGGCCATCAACATTTCGACCGACCAACGGTTGTTGCTGGTGGAGCCACAAGAGTTTGTGATTGATGGCCAAGATGTCAGGCAGCCGATTGGCATGAGTGGCATTCGCTTGGAAGCCAAGGTGCATATCGTCACAGGCGCTCAAAGCGCAGCCGAGAACATCATCAAGTGTGTGCGCCGTTGCGGCTTGGATGTGGACCGCTTGATGTTGAACCCCCTGGCCTCCAGCATGTCGGTGTTGACCGATGACGAGCGCGAACTTGGCGTGGCCTTGGTTGACATTGGCGCAGGCACGACCGACGTGGCTATCTTCACCAATGGTGCGATTCGTCATACCGCCGTGATTCCGATCGCGGGCGACTTGATCACCAGCGACATCGCGATGGCGCTGCGTACGCCCACCAAGGATGCAGAGGAAATCAAGATTGAATCCGGCTATGCCAAACAGCTGTTGGCGGACCCCGATGTACAAGTGGAAGTACCAGGCTTGGGCGACCGCACGCCCCGCATGTTGAGCCGTCAAGCCTTGGCCGGTGTGATTGAACCGCGCGTGGAAGAAATCTTTTCGCTGGTGCAACAAGTCATCCGTGATTCGGGATACGAAGAGGTCTTGTCATCGGGCATTGTGCTCACTGGCGGCAGTGCCGTCATGCCGGGCATGGTGGAGTTAGGCGAAGACATCTTCTTAAAACCCGTGCGTCGCGGTGTACCGCAATACAACAGCGCCTTGGCAGATATGGTGTCGCAACCCCGTGCTGCCACCGTGATGGGCTTATTGGCTGAAGCAAGTGTGGACCGCCAGCGCGGTTTGAAAGTGTCGCAAAAGAGTGGGTCGGTCAATACCTTGATGGACCGACTCAAAGACTGGTTTGTGGGGAACTTTTAACCATGATTCCTCAAACGCTGCTTTACCTCGCGCGCGGTAGTCCACCGCAACGACCGCACAGACATCGACGATGTCGACGCTGTGCGGCACATGCGCCACCCTCGTAGAAGGAGCGCGATGACAAAGAAGCAAATTATGAATTCAAGGCAACTGCAAATTTTTAGATTGATAGGAGAAACATCATGAGCATCGAAATGATCGAAGTTGAAGCATTCAACTCAGGCACCCAAATTAAAGTCATTGGCGTGGGTGGCGGCGGCGGTAACGCCGTCGAGCACATGATCAGCTCTGGCGTTCAAGGCGTCGAGTTTGTTTGCGCGAACACTGACGCACAAGCCCTGCGCGTGAGCAATGCGCACAAGGTGATTCAACTCGGCTCTACCGGTTTGGGCGCTGGCAGCAAGCCAGAGCGCGGCCGTGAGGCTGCCGAAGCGGCTGTGGACGACATCCGTTTGGCGCTAGAAGGCACCAATATGTTGTTTGTCACGGCAGGCATGGGCGGCGGCACAGGCACAGGCGCAGCCCCCGTGGTGGCCCGCGTGGCGCGCGAAATGGGTATCTTGACCGTGGGCGTGGTGACCAAGCCTTTCGAATTCGAAGGCAGCCGTCGTATGGGCAATGCCGAAGCAGGCTTGGCCGAACTCGAAGCCAACGTCGATTCTTTGATCGTGGTGTTGAACGAAAAGCTGATGGATGTCTTGGGCGAAGACGCCAGCCAAGACGAAGCCTTTGCATTTGCCAATGACGTGTTGAAAAACTCAGTCGGCGGTATTGCTGAGATCATCAATGTGGAAGCCTTGGTGAACGTCGACTTTGAAGACGTGCGCACCGTGATGAGCGAAACCGGCAAAGCCATGATGGGTACCGCCGCAGCCAACGGACCCGACCGTGCCCGCATCGCCGCTGAGCAGGCTGTGGCTTGCCCCTTGCTCGAAGGCGTGGACATGTCGGGTGCTAAGGGCGTGTTGGTGTTGATCACCGCGGCCAAGGGCGGCTTGAAGTTGTCGGAGTCGCGTGAGGCCATGAACACCATCCGCAAGTTTGCTTCGCCAGACGCGCACGTGATTTACGGTACCGCCTACGACGAAAGCTTGGGCGACCAAATTCGCGTCACCGTGGTGGCCACCGGCTTGGCGGGCAGCCGCCGCGCAGCCCCTCAGCTGCAAGTGTTGCGTACGGGTACCGATGGCATGAGCTTCCCCACCACACAAGCGAACAATGCGTCGCCTGCAGGTGTGTTGGCCGCGGCATCGAGTGGCTTGGCCGGGTTGGCTGCTGGGTTGGGGGTGGGTGCTGCGGCACAGCCTAACTACGACGCCATGAACTCACCCGCCGTTTGGCGTGGCAACCGCACCTCGGCCGCTGCCAAGGTCGATGCCTTGTCCTCGGGCGGTATGGACGACTACGAAATCCCAGCCTTCTTGCGCAAGCAAGCAGACTGAGTTGGCCCCCACGCTCGGCTATTAAAATCAGTTCGTGCTTAAACAAAGAACCCTTCAATCCCTCACCAAGGCGGTGGGGGTCGGTCTTCACAGCGGTCAACGTGTGGAGCTGACCCTGCGGCCTGCGCAAGCCGATCCGGGCATCGTGTTCCGTCGGGTTGATTTGCCGCAACCGGTGGATATCCCGATCAATGCCACGGCGGTGACGGATACGCGCTTGGCCTCGACCATCTCTAATGGTGGTGCGAAGGTGTTCACGGTGGAGCACTTGATGTCGGCCTGTGCAGGGCTCGGCATCGATAACCTGTACATCGACATCACCGCCGAAGAGGTGCCGATTCTTGACGGCT
>CANGML010000036.1 GCA_947454585.1 Comamonadaceae bacterium | reverse complement strand
TGGTAATGATCGCCTTGGTAGCGGTCTGCCGTGAATTCCAAGATGCCACGGCCTTCAAACTTACCGATCATGAAATCGCCCGCGTACGAGTATTCATCCTCATCAATGATGCCGCGGCAAGAATGCCATTGACGAACATCCTTTCCTTTGCAGGTAGGCAACGTTGTCTGTGCAAACAGCAAGCCGCTCCATGCCATCAGCAACAGACCGACTAATAGATTTTGACGTGATTTGAAGAATTTCATCGGTTCATCTTTACAGGTCATCGTCAATTGGTCGCTGCATTGGCTTGGATTTTTTGCGTCAATACAGCTAAGTTGTTCGCCAGTTTGCGCTTGTCTTCATCCAAAGCGCGTTGTTGAACCAATAACTTTTTTCGCTCCGCTACCAACGCAGATTTTTTTGCGAGGAGTGCCTGGGATACTGAACTCACGTCTTTGGAGGCCTCTTGCGCCGGCGACATCTCCCCAGCAGCGTCACGGTACGGAACCTCACCGAATCGGTCTGCACCTTTTAAGGATGCTTTGGAGATTTCACTCAGAGCTTTCGAATTTGCCATGGCAGATATTTGCGAAAAATTGTCAATTTTTTTCTGCACACTACTTTCCACCACGGCTGTCAAGATTTCAACCTCTAAATTTTTATCAGACAAATCGAGTTGCTGCTTCGCCAGGTCGATCTGCGTTTGAATCTTGTGAATCCTGATTTTCTCAAGCTTATATTTCTCTTCTAATCCGCGCAGGCGGGCTTTTTCTTGAAGTAAGGCAGTTTGCTTCTCGCGATCCTGTCGAATTATTTCTTGCACTTGATCTTGAAGATTCTGAGGAGAAACAGATGCCTGTGTCTCTTTGATTCTGATGAGTTCGCCTGCCACTGAATTCATCAGTGATTTGTTAGAGGCATTCTGATCTTCTTGTGCCTGAATTCGATTTTTGATGGTTTCGACTGTTGCCGACAGTTCGCGCGTGGACTGCACTGATAGGGCCATTAAGACAATCCCTACCAGTGCGCCCAAAGACGTTGCTATCCATTCAACTTTCATAGTCACACCTGAATTTTTAAATTGAGTAAGCAATACAAATAAGCTTTACTTTGTATTACGCGCCACTTCAATTTCTTTTTCTAATTCTTCAAACGCTTTTGTTCTGCGCACTTTAGCGGCCATCAAATTGCTCTTGCTGATCTCTGCCGCCAGAGATTTTTGCAACTCTGCAGTGGGATAACGTAAACGAACAAAGGTTTGGAATTCAGGTCCATTGGCCACTACCTCAATGCGGTCGCGTTGATACCCTTTCAACAACACCTCAGCAATGGTGGTTTTCGTCACACGCTCAACTTCTTTATTCATCACCACATCTTCTGCCGTTCCAGATGTCTGGCCGCCAAATTCAGCCATGCGAGCAGATATTTTTTCGCCAAGAGAATTGGCCAACAAACGTTTTGCCGACAGCATCGCCATATCGATAGATAACTGCATGTCTGGAGAATTCTCTGTCGCGGTCACAATCACTGTCTCGTCATTGGTCTCATCTGTTAGGAACCATTGAGGCACATTCTTGATATTTCTGACGACTTTGTCGCGGCGCTCTGCCTCCTTGGCTGCTTGCGAACGTTGGTATGAGCCTGAATCGGGTATGGCACGAACGATGGCAGCAGTTAATGAGTTTTTCCGTTCAATTTCCGCCTTTTGCGCATCGGTGGTTCCGCAGCCGACCAATACGAAAGAGGTTGCGGCCAAAATAGCACCATTTACTTTTGATAACATTTTTGATTCCTTAACAAAGTTGACTGACAGAAATTCATGGGCATTCAAGTGAACTCAAGGTTGTTGATGAGCCTTGCTTTCCTATTTACCGCTTGTGAGCCTGTAATTTAGTTAATGGATTTCTTGATTCCTGAGATTTCCTGATAAGTCGTATCGTTTACGCCACATTTCGCAATAAAACGCTGAAATCGTCACAACTCTTAATTTAGTGACGTCTGTACGACTTGGGCAACAAAAAAGCACTCAGAATTTCTTCTGAGTGCTTGATTGATCGTGGCAAAAATAGTGGGCGATGCAAGTTTCTAACTTGCGATCAACGGTTCTCAAATAACTAATCCAAGATACCTTTTTTACGCAGCCGCTCCACACGGACTTTTTCTTGCGCAAACGTTTGAACCACATAGCTACGGTAGTCATCTTGGTTTCTGTAATACATCAACTGATTGAGTTGCTGCATGGCGCGCTGACTGGCTGGTGACTCAAGTCCGCGTTTGAATGCATCATGAAGAATTTTTAAGCGGGTGGCGTCCGTGCCGCTTGGCGCACCAACACCATAAGGTGAGCTCAGCCAGACATCGATGCCGCCTTCTTTCAAGGTCGGGACCGATGGGTATCGCTTGACGCGATTTTCTGTCAGCAGGACCAAATAACGGAGTTTCCCATCGTCAATGTAGGCGGAGGTAATGCCTGAAAGTGGCGCGGCATCTAAATGTCCGCCCAACAATGCGTTAACGATTTCGGAATCACCCTTGTACGGAATCATGTTGAGCTGAATACCACTCGCGTCAGCGGCTTCTTCCATCACAATCCTTGGCGCACCAATGATGCCGTTGACACCCACATTGATTTTGTTGGGCCTGAGGGCGGCGTCGGCAACAAATTCTTGCCATGTTTTCCAAGGTGCATCAGCGCGCACGGCAACACCCTGCGTGTAATCGGACATCAAAAGAATATACGCAAAATCCTTCAACGGGTCGTACTTGACCTTGGTCAAGTGAGGCTCTCGGTAAAGAGTAGATGTCAGCAATGCCAGTGTGTAGCCATCAGCCGGTGCACGAAGCAATGCCAAAGCACCGTTTGTTCCGCTGGCACCGGGTCTATTTTCAACGACGATAGATTGGCCCAACGCCTTGCTCGCCTCTTCAACCACAGCACGTGTGTGAATATCCGCGGGACCTCCTGCGGCAAATGGCACGATCAAGGTGATTGCGCGTGAAGGAAACGGTTGTGCCTGCGCCGATGCCATTAATTGCACGCATAGACATACCCATACAAAAAATTTATACATGATTGAATAAAGGTTCATGACAGTGAGTTTTACGCTAATACAACTTCTTGATCAAACACTGGCATCACCTCTTCCACAAAGAGTGTCAAGGAGCGCAAGGACTCTTGGTAACTGAGGTCTCCAAAGGCAAAGCGGGTCAGCACATAGTTCACACCTGAAATGTCAACCTCGCGCTGTAGTCCGTGCGTGACCTCTTCAGGTGTTCCGACGAGAACAATTCCCGCTTTGACTGCGGCAGAAAAATCTTCTGGGATCGGATAGCTCTTCATCGGATTGCCATTCGCGCGCCATAGGTGTTGAAGACTGTTGTACCAACAGTTGAACCCATGCTCCCCTGTTTCATAAGCCTCTTTGTAAGTGTCGGCAATGACGATGTGACGTCCGAGCCCCATGAATGGCATGGTGGTATTTTCATCACCAAATTTGGTGCTTCTCACTTCTCTGTATTTATCTGTGATCGCCTTGACGGGCAATGAGGGTCCATTGCAAACAATGTTGACACTGTTCTCAGCGGCCCAAGGGACCGCTGCGGGGGCAGACATGCCGTACCAGATCGGTGGATGTGGTTTTTGGATGCACTCCAGCTCCACTGGGACATCTTTGAAGCTGAAATGCTCCCCCTCAAAGTTGATCACACGAGATGTCAGCCCCATCATGACAACGTCATAAGACTCGATGTACAACTTTCCTGAGTTCTTCGCGTCCACGCCAAAGTACCCCATTTCGTAAGGCGAACTGCCACGACCGATGCCCAATTCCAACCTTCCACCGCTCATCTGATCGAGCATGCAAACCTCTTCAATAATGCGCAGAGGGTGCGTCAGACTTAAGGTGTAAACAAGAGGGCCAAAACGCAAGCGCTTTGTACGTTGTGCCAATGCGGCCAAAAACACACTGGGTGAAGAAGCCAGCCCAAGTGGCGTGCCATGGTGTTCAGCGATGTGGTACGCGTGAAAGCCAGCACGATCGTAAATCTCTGCCAACTTAAGACGGTTTTCAAAGTGCTCCGTGATGGACACGGATCCACGGTCTAAATGGTCAAAAACTCCGAATTTCATTTGAGTTTCTCCTTGAAATTTTTTAGTGTCCGAGCGTTTGCAAAGGGTCAATGCCATCAATCAGTACGAAAGCAATGCGGCAATTGGCGGAAGAGCGATTAACCCACGCATGATTAGTTCCCTGTTGCACCATGATGTCGCCAGCCTTGAGGTGAACTTCGGAGTCATCAAGCAACATATCGATTTCCCCAGACATGACGAATACGTAGTCCAAACTTTTGGTGCGATGCATGAAGGCGTGGCGAGCCGGCTGTCCATCTGGAGAACTGCCGCTGACGCCCATCACCTTCAAGATGTCTGCTTGGCTGACTGACTCAGCCGCTTTTGTGACGGGAGGGAACTCCACCACCCGTAGGACTGAGCCCATGGCTGGTGGCGGTACGCCCATGGTCCTGTCTGCGCGGTCAGTTCCCATATCCATTCGGGCGGGTGTTTCATCAGTTACCCATACCAGCGTACTGATGAAGCCTGTGCCTTCTCTTATTTTTTGATTGGGCGCGGGCCCATCCATTTCGACAACGGCTTTTCCAGAAGCGTCATGGCCAGTCACGATGCGACGAATACTGTGTGACATATTTTTCTTTCTAGCTTCTGCCCAAAGTTCAATCAATGACTGCGCCAGAAGCCGCAATCACGGGGGTCCAGCGCTTGTATTCTTTTTTAACAAACTCACTGGTCATGGCAGGCGTCATGGGCTCAGAAGGCTCCATGGCCGCTTTGTTCAACAAGGTGGTGTACGCCGGCGTGGCTTGAAAACGTCTGATTTTTTCAGCAAGCATGTCAACAATTGGACTTGGCATATTGGGGGGACCAGCAAACGCGATCCAGCCTGACCAATCGAAACCGGGCACCGTTTCTGCAATTGGCGGCACACTGGGAACCAAGACCGTACGTTTTGCCATTGAGGTGCCAACGGTGAAGAGCTTTTCAGTTTTGAGTCGAGGAATTGCCAAGGTTCCGTCAAGGAAAGCCATTTGCACTTTGCCTGACAGCAAATCCATCATGGAGCTGTTGCTACCTTTGTAGGGAATATGAACGATATCTAAGTTCAAATCTTTCTTGAGCAGCTCCATAAAAATATGTTGCGGAGATCCGCTTCCCGATGAACCGTAGCTGTATTTACCTGGGTTTTTGCGAATCAGCTCAATCCACTCCTTCATGGTTCGGGCTGGAAACGAGGGGGTAACCACCAAAAAAAAGTTCGTCAATCCAAGACGCGCAATCATGGATACATCTTTGAGTGGGTCAAAGCCAGGGGCCGCCATCAATTGCGGGCCCAAACTCAATGTTGTCACCGTTGGAAACAAGAGGGTGTAGCCATCCGCGGGTGAAGCGGCAACCAATTTAGCCGCTAGCAACGTGCTGGCACCGGCTCGGTTATCAACGACAAAGGGTTGATTAAGGTCACCCTGCAATTCTTCTGCGATGGCTCGGCCTAATACATCGACCGTTGATCCCGCTGTAAAAGGAACGACTAATTTGACCGACCGATTGGGATAATTTTTGAAATCTTGGGCCGAGCCGTGGCAGACCCAAAAGCTCAAGACAAAAAGCAACGCATGTTTCAGTTTGAAGAGTTCCATACCGCCCTTAAATTACTCATAGAATAATAAATTACATCAGGTGAAATTAATCTTAAGTCAACTTTGAACCGACGACATTCGGGTTTTCACCCAAAACATAAAGGAAATATGTCGATGGAACGCGAACAAAAAGGGGTTGAAGCGGCCGAAACGGTCGGCGCCATCTTGCAAGGAATGCTGCAAGTACAACGCCCTACCCGACTCAAAGAGCTGGAAATGGCAACGGGCATCAGCGCTGCCAAACTACATCGGTATTTGGTCAGCATGACCAAGTCTGGCTTAATCAGCAAGCAGCAAATGGGCAGTCGGTATGACTTGGGTTTATTGACGTACCGATTAGGACAAGCTGCCACGCACGGGCAAGAACTGCTCAATTTTTTAGAGCCTTTTTTTGAGAATTTTGTGGCCAAGCTAATCAACCCAGATCTAGGGCAAGCCGTTGGCATTGGCCAATGGGTGGGCGATGGGCCGACCATTGTGAAATGGTTCGAGAGCAACTCGCCCCTCTCAATTCGCATGAAACCCGGGGTTCAACTCAGCATTACAACTTCCGCAACGGCCATGCTGCTCGCGGCCCACCGACCGCGAGAAGTGACTGAGCCGTTAGTCAGAAGTGAATTAGAAGAAAAAAATATTTGTACGGCAGAAGAAATCAAACGCGTTTACAAAAAATTTGGCGTCATCAAGAAAAATGGAATTGCTAATTCACGCGGGGCTAGACGTGCGGGCCTGAATGCGCTGTCGGTCCCCTTGTTTGACCAAAGTGGCAGTCTCATTGCGACGATCACGACCTTGGGCATGTCGCCCGGCTTTGACGCAAGCCTCGAGGGTGAAGCCGCACATTTACTAAGAAAGCTAGGCCTTGAGCTATCTTCCAAGATGGGCTATGTGCCTACGATGTGAGCAACAAAAAAAGCACTGAGAATTGCTTCTGAGTGCTTGATTGATCGTGGCAAAAGATGGTGGGCGATGCAAGTTTCGAACTTGCGACCCCCACAGTGTGAATGTGGTGCTCTACCCCTGAGCTAATCGCCCATCTTGGCCGTTTTTCCATCTCTGGAAAGACCAATATTATGCCACAGAATTTTCCAAACTTCGCCACACTGTTTTGCCGTTGCTAGACGTGTCCAGTTGCGCCAACACCTCATCGTGCAGAGCGATTTCTTGCGCTGACGCAACGATGACTGGCAACTGAAAACTGCTCAAATCCGTGCGCTCCGAAGAGACGGTGGCAGCGTCGTTGCCCTCGACCTCCATCAGCAAGGCATCTTGCCCCCGCGTCATGTTGATGTAAACATCGGCCAGCAGCTCAGCATCGAGCAGCGCGCCGTGCAAGGTACGCCCCGAGTTATCAACCTCTAAACGATCACAAAGCGCGTCCAATGAATTGCGCTTACCCGGAAACATTTCTTTTGCCATCACCATGGTATCGGTGATGCCATCCACATAGGTGGTGAAAGGTTTGCGCCCCTGCAGCTCAAGCTCTTTGTTCAAAAAGCCGATATCAAACGGCGCGTTGTGAATGATGATTTCTGCGCCTTCGATGTATTCCAAAAATTGGTCCACCACGTCGACGAACTTGGGCTTGTCTTTTAAGAACTCACTGGTGATACCGTGCACACGCAACGCATCTTCATGGCTGTCGCGCTCAGGGTTCAAATAGAAATGCAGGTTGTTGCCGGTGAGCTTGCGGTGCAGCAACTCGACACAGCCAATTTCAATCACACGGTCGCCGCCCTCTGCTGAGAGGCCTGTGGTTTCGGTGTCTAAGAAGATCTGGCGCATGGTCAGTGGTTTTCTTTGGCGTGGTTGATGGTGTATTTGGGGATTTCCACCACCAAGTTTTGCTGCGCCACGATGGCTTGGCAACTCAAACGTGAATTGGGCTCCAAGCCCCAAGCACGGTCGAGCAAGTCGTCTTCGTTTTCATCCGCCTCGTTGAGCGATTTGAATCCCTCGCGCACGATCACGTGGCAGGTGGTGCAGGCACAGCTCATGTCACACGCGTGTTCGATGTTGATGTGGTTTTCCAGCAGCACTTCACAAATGGTGCTGCCTGCGGTCGCTTGCAGCTCTGCACCGGTGGGGCAGAGTTCGGCGTGGGGCATGATTTTGATGATGGGCATTAGATGTTCTCGATGTTTTGTCCGGCCAAGGCATGCTGAATGCCTCGGTTCATGCGCTGGGCGGCGAAGGCTTCTGTGCCTTTGGCCAAGGCCTCCGTGATGGCTTCAATCGCAGCTGCATCCTCGAGCTTTTTGGCATCGAGCGTGGCTGCCATCAGCGTGTCAATGTGTGTGCGCTCTTGGGCAGACAGTAAGTCACCATCGGCCTGCAAAGCGCTTTGCGTGGCCAGCCACATGCGGTCGGCGTCCACGCGGGCCTCCACCAAGGCGCGAGTTTTGATGTCTTGCTCGGCCGTCTTGAAGCTGTCTTGCAGCATAGCGGCGATCTGATCATCCGACAAACCATACGAGGGCTTGACGGTGATGTTGGCGGTGACGCCACTCATTTGTTCCACCGCGCCCACGCTCACCATGCCATCGGCATCCACCGTGAAGGTCACACGAATACGGGCAGCACCTGCGGCCATGGGTGGAATACCGCGCAACTCGAACCGCGCCAAACTGCGGCAGTCAGCCACCAAGTCACGCTCGCCCTGGACCACATGCAAAGCCAAGGCAGTTTGACCGTCTTGGTAGGTGGTGAAGTCTTGTGCCATCGCGGTGGGGATGGTTTGGTTACGCGGCACGATCCGTTCAACCAAACCACCCATGGTTTCGATGCCCAGTGACAAAGGAATCACATCCAGCAACAGCAACTCGCCATCGGGGTTGTTGCCCGCTAATTGGTTGGCTTGGATGGCCGCGCCCAAGGCCACCACTTCGTCGGGGTTCAGGTTATTCAGCGGCGCACAGCCCAGCAAGTCAGCCACGGCCTGTTGCACCTGCGGCATGCGCGTGGAGCCGCCCACCATGACCACGCCTTGGATGTCATCTTTGCTGAGCTTGGCATCGCGTAACGCTTTACGCACAGCAGACAAGGTGCGTTGCGTCAACGCCGCAGTGGCGGCTTCAAACTCAGCGCGAGTCACGCGGTGATGAAGAGGTCCACCAGATAAGACAACATCAAACAGGGCTGTGTCAGCCGTCGACAAGGCTTCTTTGCATGCACGCGCAGCGACCAACACATTGGATTTATCAGCAGGCGTGGCTATGGTGCAGCCCGTTTGGCTTTGTACCCAAGCCACCATGGCACGGTCGTAATCGTCACCGCCCAAAGCAGAGTCGCCGCCCGTGGCCAGCACTTCAAATACGCCTCGCGTCAAACGCAAAATAGAAATATCAAAGGTGCCACCGCCTAGGTCATACACCGCATACACGCCTTCGCTGGCTTGGTCCAAGCCATAGGCAATGGCCGCCGCTGTGGGCTCGTTGATGAGGCGCAACACGTTGATGCCTGCGAGTTGTGCCGCGTCTTTGGTGGCTTGGCGTTGGGCATCGTCGAAGTAGGCGGGTACGGTGATGACTGCGCCATACACATCGTCGTTGAAGGTGTCTTCGGCACGGAAACGCAAGGTGGCCAAAATTTCGGCACTTACCTCGACGGGCGACTTCTCGCCCACGCGGGTGTGAATGGCCAACATGCCAGGCTTGTCGATCAACACAAAGGGGAGTTGGTCGCGGTTGGCAATATCGGCCACGCCACGACCCATGAAGCGCTTGACAGACACCAAGGTGTTTTCTGGGTCTTCAGACTGCGCCGCCAAAGCCGCGCGGCCAATTTGACGACCATCGTTCTCTAGGTAACGCACAGCCGAGGGCAAGATCACGTGGCCCTCTGCATCGGGCAAGCACTCGGCCACCCCGTTGCGCATAGCAGCCACGAGCGAGTGGGTGGTGCCTAAATCAATGCCCACCGCGATGCGACGCTGGTGCGGATCAGGCGCTTGGCCGGGTTCGGAAATTTGTAACAACGCCATAGATGTGTATTGTCTCAGTCGATGCGGGCTTCGATGTCATGCAAAAATTTCTCGATGAACATCAGCCCCCTCACCTGCTGCGCAGCAGCAGGCAGGTCGTGTGCAGTGTCGATAAGGTGCGCGCATTGCTGCAAGGCGGCGGCGTGTGCTTGTTGCACCTCGTTGTGTAAGGCTTCTAGTGCGGTCACCTCGGTGGCGTCATCCATCGCTTCACGCCATTCCATGTGCTGCATCAAGAATGCAGCCGGCATGGCGGTATTGTTCTCAGCTTGAATCGGCGCCCCACCGAGCTCACACAGGTAGGCAGCGCGGCGCATGGGGTCTTTCAGGCGCTGATAGGCCTCATTGATGCGCACCGACCACTGCATGGCCACACGCTGAGCGGCGGTGCCTTGTGAGGCAAATTTATCAGGGTGGGCTTCGCGTTGCAGATCTTTCCAACGCGCATCGAGCTGCGCACGGTCTTGCGCAAACTGCGCAGGCAAATCGAACAATTCAAAGTCGCTGACCGCGAGCTGTGCCGACAACGGCAAGGCCGATTCGCTCACGTCACCCCTTGTTTAGATGCGGAACGATTCACCGCAACCGCAACGGTCGCGCTCGTTCGGGTTGAGGAACTTGAAGCCTTCGTTCAAGCCTTCGCGCACGAAATCGAGTTG
>CANGML010000035.1 GCA_947454585.1 Comamonadaceae bacterium | reverse complement strand
GGCGCCCTCGGCGACCAGGGATTGGGCCACATGGGGCAAGTCAGGCTCGGTCAGCTCCAGGTAGGCACAGCGCACGATGGTGTTGGGCGAGCGCAGGATGATGCGCTCGGCGACAGCTTGAATGGGCTTGTGCCACAGTGGATCACGCGAGCCGTGGGCAAACAAAATAATGGCGTGCATAGATAAAACAGTCAAAACTTTATTGGCGAAGAACCAGCCAGCCAAACGCGGCCAACGAAACGATGGAGTAAAGCATGCCAGGGGCTGCCGCTGCGAACCAAGGCGCCCAGCTGTTGATGTTGCCCATGTAGCTGAACACGTTATTGAGTAAGAAGAAGCTGATGCCTGCGAGCACGCCGCCAAACACATGACTTGCGATATTGCCGCTTCGGAAATGTAGATAGGCAAAGGGCAAGGCCAGTACCACCATGACCAAGCAGCTCAGGGGATAGAAAACTTTTTTCCAAAATTCAATTTCAAACCGTTGCGTGGTTTGCCCATTTTCTGACAGATGCTGAATGTATCGAAACAGATCAACGGTGCCCATGCGGTCTGGCTTGAGCAGCGCCACCGACACCATTTCAGCCGAAATGCCGGTGGACCAAGCTTGTGCGTTAAAAGGCGTGCGTTTGAGGAATAACTCGCCGTTTTTGACGGTGACTTCGCTGCGTTCGGTATTTTTGAGCGTCCAAGTTTCTTCTGCAGAAAGTACACCCTCGTTAGCTTTCGTCAGAGCGATCCAACGCCCCTCTTTGTTGAACTCAAAAATCCGGATCCCACTGGGGTTGCCATCTGGTGTCAGCGTGTTGACGTTGACAGCATAGCTGTTGTCGCCTTGCCGTTCACGCAACCAAGCGCCCGTGGAGCCGACTTTGATTTGTGCCATGTAACGAGACTTGAGTAACTGGGCGTAACGGTCACACAGGGGAGACAAGTAGTCACCAACGGCAAAGGTCAGCACCACAAAAGCCAGCCCCAAACCCAGTAAGTTACGCAAAGCCAAGATGGGTCCTAAACCGCTGGTTCGCAAAATGGTGAACTCAGAGCTTTGGGCTAGGCGTGCCATCACGAAGATGGTGCCAATGAGCACAGAGATGGGCAGCAACTCATACAAGTGGCTGGGTACTAACAAAAGCACATAAGTCAAGGCGTGCTTGAGCTGGTAGGCGCCGTTGTTGCTGCCAATGCCTTGCAGTTCGTCCACGAAGTCAAAGAAAAACAGCAGGGCCAAAAACCCCAAGGTGACAAAGCTCACCGCGATCAGCACTTCGCCATAAATCAGACGACGCAAGGTTCTCATGCGCGAGTCTCCGATGGGGGTGACAGCCGCAGCACTTGCCGCCAGGTCCAGTTGTTATGTCGAATGGTTAGCCACATCAACGCCGCACACAACACACCGCCATGCAAGGCGATGAGAAAGGGCAGGAACTGCACCTTGCCAGCGCTAATCCAACTTTGTCCCAGATTGATGAAGTTGTAATAGACCACAAAAATAAACAAGGCCAAGGCCAAGTTGCCACCTCGACCGACACGATGGTTCGCACTGGTAATTGCCAGCGCGATGATCACTAAATTCAGGGCCGCTATCACCAACCCGATGCGCCAGGCCAGTTCGCCCAAGTGAATGGGGCTGGGTTGTTGAATCAATTGAACAGTGTCCACAGCTTTGGCTGGGGTGTTGGAGGCTGCTTTCACATCCTGGCCAATACGGGTCCCATACACTTTGAATTCGCTGACTTTGATATCACTTTCACCAATGGTTTGTTCGACCCGTTGGCCCAGGTTCAGTATTAAAAAACGTTCATCATCGATCAGTTCAATGTGACCTAGCTTGGAGGAGGTCATGGCTTGCTTGCCGTGATCGGTCGAGGAAATAAAGACGTTTTTACCTTCTTTGTTTTCCACACTGTCTTTGTCGATAAAAAACACACGTAAGCCATTGGCCGATTCTTGGAACTGTCCCGGTGAAACGCGTTCTAAGTCGCCCCGGCGCTCAAAGCGCTCTTTGAGTTCGCTGATTTGCTGGTTGGACCAAGGCCAAACCAGTAGCACCAAAACTCCCACGGCGAGCAGCATGGGCCAGGCAAAGTGCAGCATGGGCCGCAAAAAGGCGCGTAGGCCTTTGCCACTCACGAGCCAAATCACCATTTCGCTCTCTAAATAGGTACGCGATAAGGTCCCCACGCAGGCAATGAAAAGACTCATCGTGAGCACGGTTGGCAAATGCCCCAGCATGGTGAAGCCCATGACCAGTCCCACCTCAGAGGGGTTCACGCTGCCTTGTGACGCCTGACCCAAGGTGCGGATGAGCATGATGGTCATCACAATAGTGACCAGCACGACGAGGGTGGCGCCAAAGCTGCGAGCCAGTTCGTTGCGAATAGTGGAATGGAATAACATCTGAGACAGAGGAAAACCGTAATTATGAACTTTGAACTCAAGACCCTGGATTTAAACCTTGCAGCCACCCACAAAACCGATGCGCTGATTATCTTGGTATCTGCCAAAGACAAGCCCGCCAAGGGGGTGTTGTCGCAACTTATTTCTGAGGCCCGCAAGAGTGGGGATTTAGATGCATCACCCGCCAAGCTGCTCAGCGTTTGGCGCCCGCAAGGCGTTGCTGCACCGCGTGTGGTGCTTGTCTCTTCGGGGGACGGCAGCGCGCGGGTGGTTCGTCAAGCCGTGACTGCCGCTGTGACATCTTTGAAATCGTTCAAAGTTGAGCACTTGACGCTTTGCCTGAGCGAAGCGGGTGATTACCGGTTGCAAGCAGCAGCCCAGGCCATTGCCGATGCCAGCTATGTGTACACCACCACCAAGCCGTCCGCCAAAGCGTCGGTGTTGAAGCGTGTGGTGTTGGCCTTACCCACGGCCGATCAAACCAAAGCGGCCAAACCTGCTTTTGAATTGGCTTGCGCCCAAGTCGCGGGCGTTTCACTGGCCAAAGAGTGGGGCAATCGCCCTGCCAACTTTGCTACGCCCAGCCATTTGGCGGATGTGGCCAAGGGCTTGGGCAAAAAAACTGGCATGCATTGCCAGGTGCTCGGCCCCAAAGAGATTGAAAAACTCGGCATGGGCTCCTTCGCCGCCGTCGCGCGAGGTTCGGTAGAGCCTCTGCGCTTTATCGTGTTGCAGTACCACGGTGCCCCTAAGTCGGTGGCCCCCACGGTGCTGGTGGGCAAGGGCATCACCTTTGACACGGGGGGTATTTCGCTCAAACCCGGCCCCGGCATGGACGAGATGAAGTTCGACATGTGCGGTGCTGCCAGCGTGTTGGGCACGTTTGAAGCGTTGTCGCATTTGCAGCCCGCCATTAACGTGGTGGGTTTAATTCCTACCTGTGAAAACATGCCCGACGGTTCAGCGTTGAAACCGGGTGATGTGGTGACCAGCATGAGTGGTCAAACCATTGAAGTGCTCAACACCGACGCCGAAGGACGCTTGATCTTGTGTGATGCCTTGACCTATGCCACGCGCTTCAAACCCCGCGCAGTGATTGACATTGCCACACTCACGGGTGCTTGCGTGATCTCGCTGGGTCATGTGCGCAGCGGTTTGTTCTCGCCTTCCGATGCGCTCGCAAATGCGCTCTTCGCAGCCGGTGAGGCGGTCTTAGACCCTTGCTGGCGCCTGCCATTGGATGATGACTATGCCGAGGGTTTGAAGTCAAATTTTGCCGATGTGGCCAACGTGGCGGGTCGCGAAGGCGGCTCCATCACGGCGGCGAAGTTCTTACAACGTTTCGCTAAAGACTACCCTTGGGCGCATTTGGACATTGCTGGTTCCGCGTGGAAGAGTGGGGGTGCCAAAGGCGCAACGGGTCGTCCTGTTGGCTTGTTGCTCCACTATTTGCTGACGAGCACACCAGCATCGAACAAACCGTCACGTCGAAGCACAAAAGCCTGATCTGCCTCCAAGGTATGACGGAAATCGCATTTCACTTCAACGCGCCTGACAAACTGGCTTATGCCTGCCGTTTACTGCGTAAGGCAGTGAACAGCGGCGCGCGGGTAGTCGTCACGGGAGATGCTGCGACGCTGCAAGCGCTAGATACCTTGCTGTGGACTTTTTCTGCGCACGAATTCTTACCGCATTGCCGCGCAGGCAGTCCTGCTGAACAAATCATGGCATCGCCTGTCGTGTTGGCTGCGCAAATTGAAGGGGGTGCGGAGTTGCCCCATCACCAAGTGCTGCTCAATTTGGGCGACGATATGGCCCAAGGGTATGAACGCTTTGAACGCGTCATCGAAGTGGTGACCTTGGATGAGCAAGAGCGACAAAAGGCGCGCCTTCGTTGGAAGTACTATGCTGACCGGGGTTATTCCATCACGCGTCATGATTTGAATCTCAAATCCATGGAAACTCATTGAAAACTGACGTTACGATTTCTTTCACCTTTTTTGTTTGTCCTAGGAGTTTTACATGCATCTCTCTCTCAAATTGACGGCTGTGGCAACTTTGGCAGCTTTCGGCTGCGTGGGTACGTCGGCTCTGGCGCAAGAGCAAGTGGTCAAAATTGGCCATGTTGGTCCTGTCAGCGGCGCGATCGCCCATTTGGGTAAAGACAACGAATACGGTGCTCGCCTTGCTATAGAAGAACTCAATGCCAAGGGCGTGAGTATTGGCGGTAAAAAAATTAAATTTGAATTGTTGGCAGAAGACGACGCAGCCGACCCCAAGCAAGGCACCGCGGCTGCCCAGAAATTGGTGGACGCCAAAATCAACGGTGTGATCGGCCATTTGAACTCCGGCACTACCATCCCAGCTTCTAAAATCTACAGCGATGCAGGAATTCCACAAATTTCTCCATCGGCCACCAACCCCAAATACACCCGCCAGGGCTACAAGACGGCCTTCCGCGTGGTTGCTGACGATGTCCATTTAGGGGGGACTTTAGGTCGCTACGCGGTGAAAGAACTCAAAGGTAAATCCATTGCAGTGATCGACGACCGCACTGCTTACGGACAAGGGGTGGCAGAAGAGTTTGAAAAAGCCGTGAAGGCCGCCGGCGGGAACTTGGTGGGCCATGAGTTCACCACCGACAAGGCCACTGACTTCATGCCCATTTTGACCACACTCAAGGGCAAGAAACCCGACATCATTTTCTTCGGTGGGATGGACGCTGTGGGTGGCCCCATGCTTAAGCAAATGAAATCATTGGGCATCACGGCCAAGTTCATGGGCGGTGACGGTATTTGCACCACGGAATTGGTCAAGCTGGCCGGTGATGCGATGGCAGATGGTCAAGTGATCTGTGCCGAAGCCGGTGGCGTGGACGGTGCCTTGAAAAAAGGCATGGATGATTTCGGTGTGAAATTCAAAAAGCGCTTCAACGACGACGTGAAGTTGTATTCACCTTATGTGTATGACGCAGTGCATGTGATGGTTGACGCGATGCAGCGCGCCAAGTCGACTGACCCAGCCAAGTATTTGCCCGAATTGGCCAAAACCTCTGGCTACAAAGGCGTGACGGGCACGATTTCTTTCGATGCCAAAGGCGATATCAAGAATGGCGCATTAACTCTTTACACCTACAAAGGTGGCAAGCGTGACCAGATCGCTGTGGTTCGTTAATTTCGCTGACTGATTTATGTCGTAAAAAAAACCACCTTCGGGTGGTTTTTTTACGATCGATTGCAAAGAATTAACCTATAAAAATCAATAAGTTAGTGGAAGAGTTCATTTTAGCGATGAATATTTTTAATAAAAATCATAAATTGTGTACACCGAATGAAAGACTGACGCGTTGATTCTTCACAAAGTTCCCAGGAGCCCCAATTGGATAAATCAGTTGTTCAGATCGAATCGCCTAATGTTGCCGTCGAACGTCGCTTCAAAATAGTGACGAGCGAGAAGACCGGCATCAAAGCCACCTTCGATCGTTTGCGAGCACAATTGGCACAAGAGGCAGAGCAAAAAAGCCGCCCAGCTTCACGCATGTACTCTGGTTTCAGGGCCGTCAAAGCCTAAATCTGTCTAATCTATCCCGCAAAAAGGTGCCTGTTGGCACCTTTTTTTATGGTCCCGATGCAACAGTACGCTGATGAGCGTATGGACTTCACGTGTCAGGTTATTGATAATCGCGCGCGGGTAATTGACCTGATGCGGGGTTTGATTTTGTTCTCTCGTTTTACCAAGTTTTTTTCGACCGATATTGCGATTGATTTAGGGACCGCCAATACCCTGATCTACACCAAAGAACAGGGCATTGTTCTGGATGAGCCCTCGGTGGTCGTCATCAAAAGAGATGGCAAGTACTTGGGCAAGACCTCGGTCATTGCCGTTGGCAACGAAGCAAAAGCCATGTTGGGTCGTGTGCCCACAGGCATCGAAGCCATTCGCCCCATGAAAGACGGCGTGATTGCAGATTTCACGGTGACCGAGGTGATGCTCAAGCACTTCATCAAGTTGGCACATCCTCAAATGATGTTCAAGCCCAGTCCTCGTATTGTGATTTGCGTGCCGTGTGGTTCTACCCAAGTCGAACGCCGAGCCATCCGCGAATCGGCCTTGGGTGCTGGCGCCTCCGAGGTCTATTTGATTGAAGAACCCATGGCCGCTGCCATTGGTGCTGGTTTGCCAGTGACCGAGCCGTGTGGCTCGATGGTGGTGGATATCGGTGGAGGGACCACTGAGGTGGGCATTGTGTCCTTGGGGGGTATGGTTTACAAAAACAGCGCGCGAATTGGTGGAGATAAGTTTGACGAAGCCATCGTGAACTACATCCGTCGTAACTTTGGCATGCTGATTGGTGAGCAAACTGCCGAGCGCATCAAGAAAGAAATTGCCAGCGCATTTCTAACTGGTGAGGTCATGGAAATGGAGATCACGGGGCGTAACTTGAGCCAAGGCGTACCGCAAAGTTTTGTCATCAGCTCGACCGAAATTTTGGAAGCCTTGACCGACACCTTGAATAACTTGGTGTCCACCGTGAAAAGTGCCCTAGAAAGTACGCCGCCCGAATTGAGCTCCGACATTGCTGAACGCGGGATCATGCTCACCGGCGGTGGCGCTTTGTTGCGTGACTTGGACCGTTTGATTTCTGAAGAAACGGGCTTGCCTGTGTTGATCGCTGAAGACCCGCTGACCTGCGTGGCGCGTGGCTGCGGCATGGCGCTGGATCAACTGCACAGCGTCAGCGGCATCTTTACCTCAGATTGACCCGTCTAAAAAAGCCCTGACGCGATGTTGATAGTCAATGCCACGACGACGGTGTTGAAGAAGAACGACAACACGCTGTGTAGCAAGCCGACGCGCCGTTGGGTTCGGCTGGTGAAGCTCACATCGGCAGGCTGACCCGAGGTGCCAATCACGCAAGCGGCATATAAAAAATCGCCGTAATCCGGGGCATGGTCGCCTGGAAATTGCAGTCCACCTGTTTTATTGATGGCTTCAGCCAAGTAATAGTCGTGCGCGTAGTGCAGCGCGAACATGATTTGTGTGAAGGCCCATGATGAAAAAATTGTCAAAGCCGCTAAGCCCATGTGCCAGTTGCGATCACTGGTCTGCAGGGATCTGGCTATGACCAATTCCGCCACAATGGCGGCCAGGCAGGTGATGGCTGAGATGACCACCATGACCAACAAGATCAAGCGCCCGTCGTCCTCGCGCACCGCGCGTTTGCACATGCGCTCATGCGTGCTACCAAACATCATGTGCAGCGCGAGCAGCATGTACAAAAGGGCACCGATATTCCAGCCCACCGTCAAGTGGGTCACGCGAGGCCATTGCCATGCTTCAGGAACCGCGGATACGCACAAAAAACCGACAACGATGCTGATCAGCAATCTAGGGCGCGTTCGAATAGCGTTGATGAGTGAGGTCACCGAAAAGGGGTGGTGGGACATGGGCTTAAGCCAATTCCGCAATCAACTCAATTTCTACGCAAGCACCCAAGGGCAATTGCGCTACCCCAAAAGCGCTCCGTGCGTGTGCACCCTTGTCTCCAAACACTTGACCGATGAGTTCGCTACAGCCGTTGGTCACCAAGTGGTGTTCTGTGAAGTCGGGGCTAGAGTTGACCAGGCTCATCACTTTGACGATGCGCTTGACCTTGTTCAGGTCACCTACGGCAGCATGCAGCGTGCCTAGCAGGTCAATCGCCACGGCGCGCGCAGCGGATGCACCCTCGGCCGTTTGCATGGTTTTGCCCAGTTGACCGGTCCAAACTTTGCCGTCTTGTTTGGCGATGTGCCCACTTAAAAACACCAAGTGACCTGTTTGCACAAACGGCACATAGGCTGCCGCCGGCACAGCCATGGCGGGCAGGTGGATGTTTAGAGTTTGGAGTTTGTCGTACACGCTCATGTTGGATTCCTAGTTTCAATCCAACAATTTTAAGAGCCTAAGGCGCAAGTGCTAGTTCTGAGGCGGGCTGAACGGTGACTCCGACCTCGAGGGTGTGGCTCGCACCCCCATGAATCACGCCTCGCAAAGGTGACACATCGGCATAGTCTCGGCCAGTGGCCAAGGTCACGTAGTCGATGCCGGGGGAGCTCAGGCCCCAGCGGTTGTTGGTAGGGTCAAGGTCAAACCATTGACCGTGGTTGGCAAGTGCGCCAGTTCTTTGCGTTTCAGCAGCATCAGCCAAAGCATGAGGCACATAGACCGAGACCCAAGCGTGGGACGCGTCGCTGCCGATCAATCGGGGTTGCCCCTCGGGAACTTCAGTCACCAAATAGCCGCTCACATAGCGCGCCGCCAAACCCTGCGTGCGCAAGCAGCCAATGAGGATGTGGGCAAAGTCTTGGCAGACGCCTTGACGGCTTTTCAGAGCAACAAGCGCTGGCGTGTTGATGTCCGTGCTGGCCGACTGATAGGTGAACTCTTGATGGATACGCGACATCAAATCGCAGGCGGCCACCAGCACGGGTCGGGCAGGAACAAAGCTAGCCCGCGCATAGTCGGCAAAGTCAGGATGGGGTTGCACATAGGGCGAAGCAAACACATATTCGGTGGCAGCGTCCCATGCAGCGCCCGAGTGATAGACAAAGTGCTCGCGCACGTTTTCCCAGGCGGGTGTGGTCAGCGCGTGCTCGGGGGGGTAAGACACGAAGTGGGTCTCTACCGTGCTCTTGGCCGTGATGCTGAGCGTGTCATGTGCCACAGGCAAGGAAAAGAAGGTCCGGTTGTTGCCAAACACATCCCCATGGGTGCTGGTGACTGCTGGCGTTGGCGTGATGAGCAATTCTGCGTGTTGCACGGTTTGCGTGGCCATCGTGGTTGGCAGCAAGTGCGCCATGTGCTGCGCGGTGTTGACCTGCGGCACGTAGTGGTAAGTGGTGGTGTGGGTGATGTGCAGCCGCATGGTTTAGACCCCCACGCTATCCGCAGTGTCGGTGTGGCTGAAGTAGTGCGCGGTGATGGCATCAGACACGTGCCAGGCCGCTTGTATGCATTCGGTCAAGCATGCGCGCAGCTTGGGATGTTGGCCGGTCGCATCGGGCGTACAAAGCTGGGCTAAATCGGTTTGTTTCAAGTCGGGCACCAAACGCGCCAAGGCGTCAGGCTCGCCCATGGGGGTGTTGGCCAATTTGGACAAGCGTCCGCGCAGCGTGCGAGCCACCCACGCCAGCGAGCGTGGGTTGTCGTTGTCCTGTACCAATAACTCTAAAAGTGGGGCTAATTCTCGGCTTTGCTGGTACTGCGCTTGGAAAGTGATGGTGCTGTCAAACAGCGACAAGAGCGCGACGTAGTGCGAGCTATTTTCATCGGCTTTGCTGGCATCCGCCGCGTTGTGTTCAAACGCGCCCACTTCTACGGCCAAGTCGAGTGCGGATGACAAAAAGCCAAGACGCTCCACATGACGGCCAATGCTGAGCAGCTGCCATCCGTCATCACGGGTCATGCGATCGGTTTGAGCGCCCGTGATGGCAGCGAGGGCGGAGCTAGCCCCTTCCAGGGCTTGCAGCGCTTGCACGGCAGAGAACTCCCGCTGAGAGCTGGAGAGTGCGCAGTCGGCACTGAATTGGTCTACACAGTGGACGATGGCATTCCAGTGCTCGGGTGACAGGCGTTCGCGCAGCGAGGAGGCAGCTTGATGCAAGGCGCGCAAGTTATACCCCACGCTGGTGCTGTGATCGTCTTGATCGAGGCAAGCAATCAGCGTTCGTTCAAACACGCGTCGGCGCACGCCCATGCTGGGTGTTGAGACGTTTTTGTCGTCGCTGGTTGCATGGGCTGAGGGCACACCTGCAGGCACCAAGCCTTGACGTTGCGTGAGCAGTTGTAACCAAGTCCACAGGCTGCGTGAGGCGGGGTCTTCACCATTGAGGGCTTCAATGCACAGGCGCACCAAGCGCACCATGTTTTCGCTGCGCTCGGTGTAGCGGCCCATCCAATACAGGTTTTCTGCGGCTCGGCTGGTCACCATGCGCTCGCGGTGTTTAAACCCAGTGGCCGTGCTGTACTTGGTGAGCAAACTGCTGCGATCCACATCAGCCGTGGTTTGCACCCATACATCGGCACTGCTACCACCGCGCTGCATGGAGGCAATTTGTGCATCGGGGGCGGCAATACGCGCCAAGCCGCCTGGTAGTACGCGCCAGGAATCTGCACCGTCACCCACACCATTGCGCAAGGCAAACACGCGCAACATGACCGAGCGCTGCACCACGCCCTCGCTGGCATTTTTCCAGGTGGGCATTTGAGACAAGGGGCTGTAGGCCTGCAGGGTGTACCGATCGGGTTGGCGCGTGATACGACCCACCCATTCGTCGCGTTGCGCTTGAGTGAGCGAACGACCTAAAGTGGAATGAATAGCCGCATCAAAAGTGCCATGCGTGATCGAGCTAGGGTAGGTGGGCTTGATGGCCATGTGTTCGAGCCGGGGTAAGACCGACGCCAAGGCCGCGCGTTCGCCGCACCACCAGGTGTCAAGCGCAGGCAATTGCAATGCTTCGCCCAACAG
>CANGML010000034.1 GCA_947454585.1 Comamonadaceae bacterium | reverse complement strand
TTTTGTCCCAGCGTATGGTCTTGCTGCGGCGATGGGTTGGATCCCCACACATTTAGGTACGGCCCCTGTCACAGAAATGCTGTTTCAAGCCGTCTACCAAGGTGTGGGTTCGGTGGTCATCTCAGGCATTACCTTCAACGTGATGATTCGGTATTTCGGTCCTGTGCGATCTACCATGATCACAGCCTTGGTACCTGGGCTGTCCGCCCTGGGTGCTGTGGTGTTCTTGAACGAACCCATGAGCGGCAACTTACTCGGCGGCTTGTTGCTGGTGACTTGCGGGATCTTGTTTGGCGTGCGCAAGCCAAAGAGTTAGACGACTTATTTGTGACTCAGTGCGTGGCCGACCAGTTTGGAGGTGATGTCCACAATTTGAATCATCCGGTCATAGGCCATGCGTGTGGGTCCAATCACGCCCAAGGTGCCCACCACATGGCCATCGACCTCGTAGGGTGCACTCACCACTGACAACTCTTCCATCGGCACAATTTGGCTTTCGCCACCGATGTAGATGCGCACCCCTTCGGCTTTCGCCGAGCTATCGAGCAAACGAACCAATTGCGCTTTTTGCTCAAACAAATCAAAGGCGCGGCGCAGGTTTCCCATATCGCTAGAGAAGTCGCTGACCGACAACAAATTGCGTTCGCCGCTGATCACCACATCGTCTGTCGTTTGCGTCAGCGCCTCGGTGCTTACTTGCACCGCCGCCTGCATGAGGCTGGCAATTTCTCCGCGCAGAGACTCCACCTCGGCCAATAATTTTTCACGCACCTGCTCCATGTCCATGCCAGCGAAATGGTGGTTCAAATAATTGGAGGCCTCGACCAATTGGGACGCTGAGTAGTCGGTTTCAGTGAACAAGACGCGGTTTTGCACATCGCCCTCGGGCGAGACGATGATGACCAACAAGCGTCGATCAGACAGGCGCAAAAATTCAATGTGGCGAAACACGGAGCTGCGGCGTGGGGCAATCACGACGCCCACAAAATGCGACAAATCTGACAGCAAATGGGCCGCATTGGCAATCACCTTTTGTGGCTGATCTGGTGCCAAGCTGGGCGTATGCAGTTGGCTAGGTTGCGCCGTCAGCATGGTGTCGACAAACAGCCGGTAGCCGCGCGCCGTGGGGATGCGCCCTGCTGAGGTATGAGGACTGGCGATCAGGCCTAACTCCTCGAGGTCCGACATGACATTTCGGACCGTGGCTGGCGATAATTCGATGCCTGTCGCACGGGAAAGCGTGCGTGACCCAACGGGTTGCCCGTCGGCAATGTAGCGCTCCACCAGCGCTTTCAGCAATAACTTGGCACGATCGTCTAGCATGGTCATCTTGTTGTCGGATTTTAGTGATGTAATTTACCTATGAAATCGAAGTTTCGTCACATTGCCCTGCTCGGGAAATACCACCTCCATTTGGGGTCGGGCGCCAAGCTTTCGTCGCGTCAAACGCTGGAGAGCATCGCACAGTTTTTGCACACGCAGGGCTGTGAGGTCATCCTAGAACATGACACCGCCGCTGGTACAGGCTTGAGCGGCTACGCCGTGATGAGCATTGAGGAGATCGGCAAGTCTTGTGATCTCGCGGTCGTGGTCGGTGGCGATGGCACCATGTTGGGCTATGCGCGCAAACTCGCGCCGCACAACGTGCCCATGATCGGGATCAACCAAGGTCGTTTAGGTTTCATCACCGACATCCCCCTCAGCGAGGTGGAGCGCACGCTAGAAGCCATGCTCGGCGGCGCCTACGAGGAAGACAGCCGTGCCCTGATGCGCGCCAAAGTGTGGCGCGATGACCATTGCGTTTTCAACGCCCTGGCATTGAACGATGTGGTGGTCAACCGTGGGGCAACGTCTGGCATGTTGGAGGTACGTGTGGCGGTCGATGGCCGCTTGGTGGCGAACCAGCGCGCTGACGGCTTGATCATTGCCACGCCCACAGGTTCCACGGCTTATTCACTTTCTGTGGGAGGGCCGTTGTTGCACCCCTCCCTACCTGCGTGGGTGATGGCTCCCATCGCCCCACACACACTGTCCAATCGCCCGATCGTTCTGGCGGACACAGGTGAGGTGACGATTGATTTGGTTTCTGGCCGCGATGCCAGTGCCAACTTTGACATGCAATCGCTCGCGTCATTGCTGATTGGCGACCGCATCACGGTGAAGCGATCCAACTACCACGCCCGCTTTTTGCACCCACGCGGTTGGAGCTACTACGACACCTTGCGCGAAAAACTGCATTGGAACGAGGGTGGGGCATGAGCCTGCAGCACATCGTTTTGCGCGATTTCGTGATCGTTCGCGAACTCGACCTTGATTTGTCAAATGGCTTTTCAGCCCTCACGGGCGAAACGGGAGCCGGCAAGTCAATCTTGATTGATGCCTTGCAACTGGTGCTGGGCGCAAGGGCAGAGAGTGGCGTGGTGCGCGAAGGCGCGTCGCGCGCAGAAATTTGTGCAACGTTCAACACCAACCAAACAGTGTTGCAATGGCTGGATGAGGAAGGCTTTGCCGATCTGGGTGCTGATGACACGCTGCTGCTCAAGCGCACCATCGACACGCAAGGCAAAAGTCGCGCTTGGATCAACGGCAGCCCCGCCACGGCCACCCAGCTGCGCGGTTTAGGCGACATGTTGCTGGATATCCACGGGCAGCATGCCTGGCAAAGCCTGACACGACCTGAAGCGGTCCGCGGTTTGTTGGATGCTTATGCGGGTGTGACTCTTCAAGCTTTGAGTCAAGCATGGACACACTGGCGCCAGGCCAGCCAAGCGCTGCAAGACGCTCAATCAGCCCAAACTACCTTGCAAGAAGAGCGCGATCGCCTGCTGTGGCAAATCGCCGAGGTGGACAAGCTGCACCCAGGCGAGAGCGAATGGGATGAACTCAACAGCCAACACACCCGCCTGTCCCATGCGCAAGCGTTGATCGATGCTGCACAAGCAGCCCTTCAAGCTTTACAAGACGACGACGGTGGTGCCCTGCGCCTGCTTGCCAAAGCGCAAGACGCACTGCAAAACCAAACCGGCGTCGAACCGGAATTCATGTCGCTGGTGGAAGTGCTTGCCTCTAGCTTGGCACAAGCCGGTGATGTAGCTCACACCCTCCACGCCTATTTGAACCACGCCGAACTTGACCCCGAGCGTTTGCAAAGTTTGGACGACCGGATGTCGTTGTGGATGTCCTTGGCGCGCCGCTTCAAGCGCACACCGCAAGAATTACCTGCGCTTTACCAAGAATGGAAAGCTCGTTTGTCGCAACTTGATGCGGCCACTGATCTCGAGGCACTTGAGGCAAACCTTGCCAAATCGTTGGCCGCTTACCAAACAGAAGCCCGCAAAGTTTCGCAAGCGCGTGCGCAAGCTGCCCCCAAATTGGCCAAGGCCATCACCCAAGCTATGCAGGGTTTGGGCATGCAAGGTGGGCGCTTTGAAGTCACGCTCGACAAACTAGAGCACCCTACCGCGAGTGGTTTGGAAAGCATCGTCTTTCTGGTCGCCGGCCACCCTAGCAGCACGCCGCGCCCTGTCGGCAAGGTGGCCTCAGGCGGCGAGCTTTCGCGAATCGCACTTGCCATTGCGGTGACCACCAGCGAACTGGGCACGGCGCAAACGCTGATTTTTGACGAAGTGGATTCAGGGGTAGGCGGCGCTGTGGCTGAAACAGTCGGCCGCTTGATGAAGCAATTGGGCCGCGACCGCCAAGTCTTGGCGGTCACCCATTTGCCGCAAGTGGCGTCTTGTGCCGATCATCATTTATTGGTCTCTAAGCAAAGCGATGCGCAAGGCACATGGAGTGAGGTCTCAACGCTGAATCCAGAGGCACGCGTGAAAGAAATCGCACGCATGCTGGGTGGCGAAAAACTCTCGGACACCACCCTCGCACACGCACGAGAAATGCTGCTGGCGTCGACCAAGACTGGTAAAAAATGAAACAAGAATTGGTCCTCATCACTGGCATGTCGGGCTCTGGCAAGTCTGTTGCCTTGCACGCCCTTGAAGATGCAGGCTACTACTGCGTCGACAACCTACCGCCCGAACTCCTGCTGCCCTTTGTGCAGTTAGAAGAGCAGCACAACGCCAGCAAAGTGGCGATTGCGATGGATGTGCGCAGCGCCAACTCACTGCCCTTGGTCCCCGCTCAGTTGGCCCATTTACGCGCCTTAGATGTCAACGTGCGCCTGCTCTTTTTAGATGCGACCACCGAGATCTTGGTGCATCGTTTTTCTGAAACACGCCGCCGCCATCCCCTGTCGCGTCAGGATGGAGCGGAAGTCTTGCACGACCAACAACGCGATTTGGTCGAAGCGATTGAGCACGAACGTGAGCTGCTGTCTGAGCTCAGAGAAGAATCCCACATCATCGATACCAGCCAGTTGCGCAGCAGCAAACTGCAGGGCTACATCAAGTCACTCATCTCAGCACCTGCCACGCAACTCACGCTGATGTTTGAATCGTTCGCCTTCAAGCGCGGTATCCCTGTGCATGCCGACTACGTCTTTGATGTGCGCATGTTGCCGAACCCGCATTACGAAGCTGCCTTACGGCCCCTCACCGGTCGAGACGCGCCTGTGGCGGAGTGGTTGGCAGATCATGACCCGGTCGAGAAGATGGCCAGCCAGATCTCAGACTTCTTGCATAGCTGGCTTCCCAGCCTCAGCCAGGACCACCGAAGCTACGTGACGGTAGCGATTGGGTGCACCGGCGGTCAACACCGATCGGTGTATTTGGTGGAGTTACTGACCGCACGTTTTGCCAGCGATTGGGTCACGCTTAAACGCCACCGCGAACTTGACGTGCCCCTGTAAGGGTCCGTCAGCCCAACAACAGTTTGCGAATCGGCGCAGGCAACCCCAAATCTGGCCAGGTTTTTTTGTCGACCCATCGCCCCTCACCTAACAGACAACTAAGGGGCGCATCTTTGCCCAAGGTGCACATGACCGGATGCAGGTGAAGGTCCTTGTGGGTCAGCACGTGTTTGAAGGCCTCGCCCTCCGTCAGCTCTGCTTGGAACTGGCTGGGCACAGCTGCCAGCAAGGCTTCAAAACTGTCAAACACCGGCAAGCAATAAAGCCCCGCCCAGACACCTTGTTGCGGGCGCTGGGTCAACCAGACATGCCCTTCTTGCGTCACAAGCTGCAGCAGCCAAAGTTGCTCTGCGCTACGTTTGAGTTTTTTTGTTTTCACGGGGTAGCGCGCGACCTGTCCCTCGGTATGCGCAACGCACGCTTGAGAGACGGGACATTTGACGCATTGTGGTTTTTTAGACATGCAAACCGTCGCCCCTAAATCCATCACGCCTTGGGTGTAGTGCGGCATCGCGCTTTGAACAGCGCGTTGCGGCAACATGGTTTGTGCCAGCGCCCACAGCTCCTTTTCAACACGCGACGAGGCCAAGTCACCGTCGAACCCTAAATACCGTGTCAGCACACGTTTGACATTGCCATCCAAAATTGCAATCGGTTCGCCAAAACACAGGGACGCCACCGCAGCAGCGGTAGAGCGGCCAATACCGGGCAAGGTTTGTAGCGCCTCTGCAGAACGCGGAAATTCGCCACCGTGCAGTGCCACCACCTGTTGCGCAGCACGATGCAAATTTCGCGCGCGACTGTAATAGCCCAAACCACTCCACAAGCCCAGCACCTCGTCTTGATGCGCTGCCGCCAGGGCAGCCACCGTGGGAAAGCGTTGGGTAAAACGCGCGAAGTAGTCACGCACAGTCGCCACCTGCGTTTGCTGCAACATGATTTCCGACAGCCACACGCGGTAAGGATCTTTTGTGTTTTGCCAAGGTAAGTCGTGGCGGCCGTGCTTTTTTTGCCATGCCACGACGGCGTCACCAAAATTCATCGTTGAAGCGGTCATGGTTTTTGACAGGTGACGCAGTAATAGGTGGATCGTTGCCCCTGTTGGATACGGCGAACAGGCGTGCCACAGGCGCGGCAAGGTTGACCCGCGCGGTCATACACATGGGCTTCGAGCTGAAAGTAGCCTTGTTGGCCCTCGGCATTGCTGAAGTCGCGCAAGGTGCTTCCACCTTTGCTCACTGCGCGTGACAGCACATCAATGATCGCCAGCCGCAACTTGTCTGCCCGCGGGCGACTGATGCGATCAGCCCGCACCGTGGGACGGATACCCGCCAAAAAAAGGGCTTCTGAGGCGTAAATATTGCCCACCCCCACCACCAACTCGCCAGCCAGTAAAACTTGCTTCACGGCTGAATGGCGTTTGCGCAAGCCCGCGTGAAAGCCTGCCAAATCAAAGTGGCCATTCAAGGGTTCAACACCCAAGTGACCGAGCAACTTGATGGCTTCCTGGCTGCCCTCATGAGACGCATAAACCACGGCGCCAAAACGCCTTGGGTCATTCAAACGCAGCAAGCCTTGGTTGGTGTCTAGATCGAAATGGTCATGCGTTTGTGGGGGTGTCCTGTCGTGGCTGAATCGCAAGCTGCCTGACATGCCTAAATGCCAGAGCAGCAAGCCCTCATCCAAATCGACCAGCAAGTACTTGCCACGCCGACGCACACCCCGCACACGGCGTCCGACCAAAGACGCTGGCACGCACCCCAGAGGCCAGCGCAAGGGTTTGCCCACACGCACACCGGTCACGCGCGCACCCGCAATGCGGTCAGCAAAGCTCAAACGGGTCACTTCCACTTCGGGCAATTCAGGCATGGTGCATCAAGAAAAAACAGTCAGCGATTATGATGCGGACATGAAATTCCCCTTGACTGCAGCCCGACATTGGGCCTTGCGCCTTGCGCTCATCACGGCAGCCTCTTGCGCCCTGCCCATGCATGCCAATGCACAAAGCAGCGAGAAGGTAGTGAACTCTGCCATCACGGGTGAATTGCTCTATGAGATTTTGCTTGGCGAGTTAAATTTGCGCTTAGGCGAACCAGCAGCGGGGTTCTCGCTGCTGTTGGATGCGGCGCGTAAATCCAACGATGCGCAGTTGTATGACCGCGCCGTTGACATTGCGCTAAAAGCCCGCTCAGGAGACGGTGCTCTGATGGCTGCGCGCGCTTGGGCGCAAGCTTGGCCGCAAGACCGAAAAGCCAATAGTCAAGTATTTCAAATTTTGGTGGCCTTGAATCAAGTCAGTGAAAGTTTGGAACCGCTGAAGAAAGAGTTGTCGCTGGCACCCGAGATGGAGCGCGACAACGCCATTAATTTGATCCCGCGCCACTACGCTCGCGTCACAGACAAAAAAAAGGCCACAGCTGTAGTTGAGCAAGCGCTAGAGCCTTATCTCAACAAAATCAACACGACTGCTGCTGCGGCTTGGACCACGGTGGGTCGCATGCGTATCGCCAGCAACGACCTGAGTGGTGCACTTGATGCGGTCAGAAAAGGACAAGCAGCGGATACCAAAGCTTCCGGCCCGTCCCTGCTCGCCTTAGAGTTGATGGGGCGCAAGGTCGCGGAGGCTGAGCCGCTGGTGCAGCTGGCCCTGAAACGGCAAGACAGCGCCGAATTAGCCATGAGCCATGTCAGGGTGCTGATCGAATTAGCCCGTTACGACGAAGCAGCCAGTCAGCTGCAAACCATCACACGCAAAGACCCTAAAGCGGCAGAGGCATGGCTGGTGCTTGGGTCGATTCAATTCGAACAAGGACAAGACAAAGAAGCCGAGGCATCGTTGTCTCGGTACGTCAACTTGGTAAGTCAGACAGCCAATGACGATAACAATACCCGCGGCATCACCCAAGCACAAACGCGTCGCGCCGCCCTGCTGGCTCGACAAGGCAAGCTGGGCGAGGCGCGTCAGTTGATTCAACAACTACCCGCCAACACTGCCGACGAAGCTCGCAGCCGGACCTTAGCCGAAGTGCAACTGCTGCGCGATCATCGCCAATGGCAAGCTGCATTTGATTTGCTGTCGGCCCACAGCGGCGAAGACATCGATTTGCTCTATGAACAAGCCATGTTGGCTGAAAAACTGAACAAACTGGAAGAAATGGAGCGCTTGCTTCGTTCGGTCATCGCCCTAAATCCAAGCTATTACAACGCCTACAACGCACTAGGTTTTTCGTTGGCTGATCGCAATGTTCGGCTCCCCGAGGCCAAACAACTCATCATCAAAGCGCTCACCTTTGCACCCGACGACCCTTTCATCACCGACAGCCTAGGCTGGGTTGAGTATCGATTGGGCAACTTGCCTTCGGCATTGGGTTACCTACAAAAGGCCTACAAGGCCCGTGCAGATGCCGAGATCGCCGCGCACTTAGGTGAAGTGCTTTGGCAGATGAAACGCACCCACGAAGCCATTCAAATTTGGCGCGAAGGCCTCTCGATTGCGCCCACCAACGAGACCTTGCAAGAAACCTTGCAACGCCTCAAGCCTGCTCTGTGACCATGCGTCTCGTTTGGTGGACCGCGCTGTCGGCTTGCCTGTTGACTGGTTGCGCCACACCGACACTCTCTGCGCTTCGTGCACCCGGGGAGCAGACACCACAAACAGAATGGCAAGGCAGGCTCAGTGTGACCGTGATGGGCGACCCACCGACAGCCATGAGCGCGCGGTTCTTATTGCGTGGCGATGTCAACCAAGGCTCGCTAGATTTGTACTCACCGCTTGGCACCACGGTAGGCGCCATTCAATGGTCCCCCCAGCAGGTCGAGCTCAGCGATGGCAAGCAGCGGCAAAGCTTCAAATCATTGGCTGAGTTGACCGAACAAATCACTGGCGCTGCTTTACCGATGGCTGCCATTTTTAATTGGCTCCAAGGCGAAAATACCCCTGTCACAGGATGGCAAACCGACTTATCTGGGGCACAGCAGGGGACGCTCTTGGCACGTCGAACAGCGCCCACCCCAGAAGTAACCCTCCGCATCAAACGAGACTGATGGCCCATGTACGCCCTTCATGACGTTTTAGCTCCAGCCAAACTGAACTTGTTCTTGCACATCACAGGACGGCGCAATGACGGTTATCACTTGCTGCAATCGGTGTTCATGCTGATCGACTGGTGCGACACCCTGCACTTTGACCGTCGCGAGGATGGTGCGATTGAACGCGAAGATTTGACGGTGACCTTGCCCCACGATGACTTGGTCATGCGCGCTGCACGCAGTTTGCAGCAAGCCAGTGGCACCCCTTGGGGAGCGCACATCGCGATTGAAAAACAAATCCCTGCGCAAGCAGGCATGGGGGGAGGCTCCTCTGATGCGGCGACCACACTGCTAGCGCTCAACCGTCTTTGGGAACTGAACTGGCCGCTCTCAAAATTACTCCCCCTAGGCTTGAACTTAGGAGCCGATGTGCCTTTTTTCTTATACGGACACAACGCATGGGTAGAGGGCATTGGCGAGAAACTTCATGCCATTGCACTACCGCCTTCTCGGTTTGTCGTGGTCAAACCTCACGTGGGGGTCGAGACTGCACAAATTTTTCGCCACCCTGAGCTGCAACGCAACTCAGAAACTGCTACAATGCCGGTCTTTGCTGTTGATCCTTACGGTTTTGGCCGAAATGATTTGCAGCCAGTGGCCCAAGCGCTGTGCCCAGAAATTGACCAAGCCCTTCAGTGGCTCGCCTCTTTCGGACTAAGCCCTCGCATGACAGGCTCTGGCAGCACAGTGTTTGCCCAGTTACCTGAAGGCGTGCAACTTGATCTGCCGCCACACAACTGGCAAATGCGGATATGCAGCAATATGGCCGTTCATCCCCAAGCGGGTTGGGCGGCTAGTGAAAGTTAACGGTTGGTTGCTGCAAAGCAGCTGACCTGTGTAGGGGAGTCGCCAAGTTGGTTAAGGCACCGGATTTTGATTCCGGCATTCGAAGGTTCGAGTCCTTCTTCCCCTGCCAAATTTCCTAATCATGAAGCGAAAGTCATACGTCATCATGTCGACCCACATTCCCGACTTCATGGTCTTTACAGGCAACGCCAACCCCACGCTGGCCGCTGAAATTGCAACCCATCTAGGCATTGAAGTTGGCGCAGCCCATGTGGGTCGCTTCTCGGACGGTGAAGTCACTGTCGAAATCAACCAAAACGTGCGTGCCCGCGATGTGTTCGTGGTGCAAAGCACCTGCGCGCCCACCAACGAAAGCGTGATGGAGCTGTTGATCATGGTCGACGCTTTAAAGCGTGCCTCAGCTGAACGCATCAGCGCCGTGATCCCCTACTTCGGCTATGCCCGCCAAGACCGTCGCCCCCGCTCTAGCCGAGTGCCCATCTCTGCCAAGCTGGTGGCCGATTTGCTGCAGACCGCTGGCGTTGACCGCGTATTGACGATGGATTTGCATGCGGACCAAATCCAAGGTTTCTTCGATATCCCTGTCGACAACATTTACGCCTCCCCCGTGTTGTTGGGCGACTTGCGCACCAAAAATTACGATGACCTGATTGTTGTGTCGCCCGATGTCGGTGGTGTGGTGCGCGCACGCGCTTTGGCCAAACAGCTGGGTTGCGATTTGGCCATCATCGACAAGCGCCGTCCTAAAGCCAACGTGTCTGAGGTGATGAACGTGATTGGTGACATCGAAGGCCGCAACTGCGTGATCATGGACGACATGATCGACACCGCGGGCACTCTGGTGAAAGCTGCTGAAGTACTCAAAGCGCGTGGTGCCAAAAAGGTGTACGCCTATTGCACACACCCCATCTTCTCTGGCCCTGCGATTGAACGCATTGCCAAAGGCGAGGCTCTCGACGAAGTGGTGGTAACCAACACCATCCCTTTGAGCGAAGCAGGCCGCGCTTGTAAAAAAATCCGCCAACTCACCGTGGCTCCGTTGATCGCAGAGACGATCCAACGCATTGCCAGCGGTGAGTCGGTCATGAGTTTGTTCTCCGACCAAGACCAGTTGTTCTAAACAACCGGCACCGACGTCGTCGAACATCGCCCCCGGGCTGCAGTCATGCAGCCTATTTTTGAAACTGGAACCACACTGGTCGCGGTGGGTTCTTACTGGAGTTAATTATGAAATTTGTCGCTTTTGAGCGCGCTAAGCAGGGAACGGGTGCGAGCCGCCGTCTGCGTATCACGGGTCGTACACCTGGCATCGTCTATGGTGGTGCGACTGAAACTTCATTGAT
>CANGML010000033.1 GCA_947454585.1 Comamonadaceae bacterium | reverse complement strand
CCGACAAACCTTCGTAGCTCCGCGAGGTGAGGGCGCTGATGCCCGCAATCGAGTTCACGCCTTCTTCTATTTTTTTGCTGACTTCGCTTTCCACAATCTCAGGCGATGCCCCGGGGTATTCGGTGGTGATCACCACCACCGGGAAATCGATGTTGGGGAACTGGTCAATCTTCAGGCGCTGGTAAGAAAACAGGCCCAGCACCACAAAGGCGAGCATCAGCATGGTCGCGAAGACCGGATTTTTTAAACTAACTTGGGTGAACCACATGGCGTATCGGTGGGCTTAAGGCGCGGCGGTGTACTTGACCCGCATGCCTTCACGCAAGGCCCCAACTTGTCCCTTGAGCACGGTGCTGCCCGCTGCCAGGCCCGTCACGCCCACCCAAGGTTCAGCCTCAGGTTGTGTCAAGTCCAAGCCGCGCGCGCCTAGGGTGACGGTCTTGTGTGCCACTTGCAGTTGTTCGCCCACGGACTCCACCACTTGCACATAGGGTTGTGGGCGATCGGTTCGCACAGCCGACAGCGGCACGGCCATCACTTGGCTTTTGCCCAAGCCCAACATGCCCTTGGCAAATAGACCATGACGTAGGCCCTCCGGTTTGTCTAACGACAAGTAAATCAACACACTGCGGCTGCCCGCTTGCGCACTGGGGCTGATGCGTTTGACTTTGGCGGTGACGATTTCTTTGCGATCTTCCAACTGCAACGCCGCGACTTGTCCGACCCGGACATCCAAGGACTCGCTTGGGCTCACGGGGACTTCGACTTCGAGTTGGCTCAAGTCAACCAATTCCAGCACATTGGCATCGATGCTGACACGCTGGCCCACTTGGGCGGCACGCACAGCGATCACGCCAGAGAAGGGCGCCAACAGTGTGGCATCGTCCAAGGCTTTGCGGGCCACGTCCGCCCCTGCGATGGCCGCTTTTTGGGTAGCCACAGCGCCTTGAAAGGAAGCCAAGGAATTGTCCATCGCGGCTTTGGAAATGAAGCCTTGCTCGACCAAGGCTTTGTTGGTGTCCCATTGACGTTGCGCAATTTCCATTTGAGATTTGGCGGCCAAGGCCTGTTCTTGCGCTTGCGCCCAACGGCGTTGGTACTCGGTGGGATCGATGCGGGCCAAGACTTGGCCTGTTTTGACGGCATCGCCTTCGCGCACCAAAATCTCTTTCACTTCGCCGGCCACACGGGCTTTGATGGCTGCGTAGTTCAAGGCCTTCACGGTGCCCGACACAGGCAAGCCCTGAGTGATGTCGCGCTTCTCCGCTTTGAGGGTGTCAGTGCTGGCCAATTCAATTTGCGTTTGCGTGACGGGTGGGGCCGATGCCGCGGCTTGTTGCGCACGTTTTTGATTGACGGCGCGCCAAATGCCGCCGGCGAGGGCTAAGGCAAGCAATCCGATGATGAGCCAACGTGTTTTGAGATGTTTCATGGGTGGTGGTGTTGCGTCATGCCGAATAACAACAAGTCGACTTGCATGTGAATAAATTGTTCAGGATTCATGATCTGAGCGGACGCTGCGCAAGCGCCCATCGAGTGCTTCCACATCATCAGAAAAATCATGGGCGCGACCACCGCATGCACGGCTTGCTCGGTGTCGATGGTTCGAAATTCGCCGCTGTTGACGCCACGTTCCAAAATGCCCCGAATCAATGCGTTCCCAGGTTTGATCACTTCCTCTTCATAGAAACGGGCGATTTCAGGGAAGTTTTGCGCCTCGCTGATGACCAGTTTGGTGATGCCACTCACACGCGTTTTGCCAATGCGCTCCCACCATGACACCAGCGCATAGCGCAGCATGTCGGCACTGGTGCCTTCAAATGTGTGGAACTCCTCGTTCCACCCTGGAAATTGGTTCGCAATGTTCTCGCGCACCACAGCTTTGAAGAGGTCTTCTTTGCTTTGGAAGTACAGAAACAGGGTGCCTTTGGAGACGCCGGCCCGGGCGGCCACCTCTTCTACGCGGGTGGCGGAAAAACCTTTTTCAACAAACAAAGCCAACGCTGCATCGAGCAATTCACCCGGACGCGACTCTTTGCGGCGCTCTCTTTTGGGCACCTGTTCGGTCAGGGGTTGATCAAGGGTATCGGACACGGCGCTCTTAATGACTGGTTGGTTAGCAATGTATCAGATGAATGCTTTAGTGGGTCACACTTAAGTCAGAAGTAGCCCCAACCACTCTCTGAGCACTGTGCTGGTGTCGCGCAGGCCATGACCACTGGGTATCCATTGCAGCCAAGGCGATGCATCACTGTGCATATAGCCCATGGGCGCGGGCAGGACTTGAAAGCCCGCCGATTCAAACTGCTTCACGCTGCGTGGCATGTGCCACGCGTGGGTCACCAAGGCAATGCGGGTGACACCCTCGGGGTGCAACAGGGTCGCGGTCAGCCTTGCGTTTTCGCGGGTATCTCTTGATTGGTTTTCTTGCCACTTGAGTGGGGCGGCGCCCAGTCGCGCCAAAGACAAGCTGGCCACGTCGGCTTCGGTGGGTTGGTGCTGTCGTGCGGCCCAACCGATGCCACCGCTGTAGGCCATGGGTAATTGCCCGCTGCGCGACAGGTGAACCCCATACAGTAAGCGCGCCATGGCCTCAGGCGCGAGTGTGGGCTGGCCGTATTCTGGCGCTTGGCTGTTCACCCCGCCGCCCAAGACCACGATGGCTTGCACCTGTTCGCGCTTCAAGTCATCGGGTGTGATGGGCTGCACTTGGGGCAACACATGCAGCGACAGCCAGACGGCGACGGCCTGGCAACTGCACAGCCACACAAGCCCCAAGGCGACGACAGCGAGGCGACGCCACCCCTTGAGCAGACAAACCAGCAGCAGCATAGGGGCACTGGCCGCAGGGAGCACCAAGGCCGTGAGGGTGGGTTTGAGCGAGAGTAAGAAATCCATGGCGGCGGTGTGGGTCAATGCGCAATCATAGAATCAGCCCCCATGACGCAAGACACCCATGCCACCCAAGACCAACCCGCCTCCCAGGTCATCACGTTGGGCGGCGGTTGTTTTTGGTGCACCGAGGCCGTCTTTGTGCGGGTCAAGGGTGTCGTGGATGTCGAGTCGGGCTATTGCAATGGCCACACGGCCAACCCCACTTACGCGCAAGTTTGCACGGGTGATACGGGCCACAACGAGGTGGTACGTCTGGTCTACGACCCGCAAGTCATCAGCCTGCGTGAGTTGCTCGAAATTTTCTTTGTGATCCACGACCCCACCACCTTAAACCGTCAGGGCAATGACGCAGGCACGCAATACCGCAGTGGCATTTACCTGACCCATGAAGCAGACCGTGAGGTCGCGCAGCAGGTGATGGATGAGGTGCAACGCGCATTGCCCAGCCGTGTCGTGACCGAGTTGATGCCTCTGCGCAACTACTCTGCCGCAGAGGCTTACCACCAAGACTATTTCGAGAACAACCCCCAACAGGGCTACTGCGCTTTCGTGGTGGCCCCCAAGGTGCAAAAGTTTGTGCAGACCTTTGCAGACAGGGTGCGTCATGGCTGACGTGCAGCGTGGCTTGTGCCGCTGGGTGCTGGTCTTGCTGACCGCCTTGGTTTTGGTGCAAACCTTGGGGCTGCTGCACCGTGTGCTCCATGCCCACAGCTCGCACAGTCTGGCGGTGGCTGACAGCACAACGGCAGCACGCTTGAGTGATGCCCCCATCCCACAGTTGCAACGCTTGTGGGGCGAGCACAGCAGCGCGGTGGACTGTCAGCTGTTTGACCAAAGCTGCCCAGACGCATGGCACAGCCCCTCTTTGGTCGTGATGCCGACCCTGCCTGCACCCAGGTGGCTGGCTGGGACTTTGCGCGAACGCTTTGCCCTGGTTGAGCGCTTTTACGCGGCCCGAGGCCCCCCTGCCGTTTTGCTGTGATCTTTGAGCCGTCTCGCCTAGCTTGATCGCTGACGCGCTGACATGGTTTTGCAAAACACATGAGGCGATAGGCCTCGCAGGTACCTGGTATGACACACGTTTTTCCACGCAGCGCCGTGGCCGCTGCGGCTTATTCATTTCTCGCCATCCCCCTCGGCAATGCGTGGGCGCAACCAGAAGAGGCCCACCGATTGGATGAGGTCACCATCACCGCCCGTTCGTTAGAACGAAACGATGTGATGGTCCCGGCGCAGCAGCTCTCGGGGGCAGCCCTGACGCAGCGCCAAGGCAGCACCTTGGGCGAAACCCTCGACCACTTGCCGGGTATTGCCAACAGCGCGTTTGGCCCGAATGTGGGCCGTCCAGTGATTCGCGGCATGGACGGTGACCGCATTCGTATTTTGCAAAACAGCGGTGCCAACCTCGATGTGTCAGGCCTGAGCAATGACCACGCGGTGCCGATTGACCCCCTGACCATCGAGCGCATTGAGGTGTTGCGTGGCCCCGCCACCTTGTTGTATGGCGGCAGTGCCATGGGTGGCGTGGTGAATGTGATTGACAACCGCATTGCGCGTGAGCGCCCCTTCGATGCCACAGGCGGTGCCATGGGTAAAGCTGAGCTGCGCGCAGGCGGTGCCACGGATGAACGCAGCACGAGCGCGATGGTCGAGGCAGGGAATGACAAATTTGTCTTGCACGTGGATGGCTTTGAGCGCAGCACCCACAACTTGCGCGTGCCCAAAGACATGACGTGTGACGGCACACCAAATGGGCGGCGTGTGTGTAACTCAGCGAGTGACAGCAAGGGGAGCGCCGTCGGTGGCACGTTGTTGTTTGACCGCGGTTACCTAGGGTTATCGACCAGCGAATACCGCAGCACCTACGGCACGGTGGCTGAGCCCACGGTGCGCATTGGCATGCTGCGTCGCCACCATGTGATGGAGGGCCAATGGCGCGCGCTCGGGGCATTCCAGGAGGTGAAGTTTCAGCTGGGACACACGCGCTACACCCATACCGAATACGACACGCCTGCTGCTGCAGATGGCACACGTTTTCAGAACAAGGGCTACGACTTTCGTCTGGAGGGACGTCAACGCACGATCCCTTTGGGCCAGGGCCTGCAGCTTGATGGTGTCGTCGGCCTTCAAACAGAGCGCGGCCATGTGCAAGCCAGAGATGAAGCAGGAACCATCGTGTTGTTGCCACCGAGTCGCACCCACAGCACGGGTGTGTTTACCTACCAAGCCCTGAAAACCAACTGGGGACAACTGAGTGCAGGGGCGCGGCTGGAAAACGTGGCGGTGCAGTCTTTCGAGGCCAGCGGTCCGGCCGCAGAGATTCCAGCACAAACCCAACAGTTCAGGCCCATGAGTGTGGCTTTGGGGGTCATGCGTAACTTGCGTCAAGGGGAGGCCCAACATGGTTGGCAGCTGACGACCAACCTCAGTGCGAGTCAGCGTGCCCCTAAAGACTATGAATTGTTTGCGCATGGGGTCCATGCGGCGACGGGCACCTATGAAATAGGCCAACCCAGTCCTGGTTTAGAAAAAGGCACACAGCTTGACTTGGGTGCTGCGTGGCAGCAAGGCGCACACCAGTTTGGCATCACGGGGTTTGTCTCGCAGTTTGCGAACTACATCGCTTTGCAAGCCACGGGTGCCAACCATTCGGGCTATCCCGATTATCAATTTGGGGGCGTCAGTGCCCGTTTCTATGGCCTTGAATCCACGGCCAAAGTTCGCATGGTGGGCGGACGCGATGCCGTGCTCACACCCAACGCCACACGCGGCGCGATGGACCTAGCGCTGCGCGCAGACCTGGTGCGGGCCCAAGACTTGACCCACAACAGCCCTATGCCGCGCATCGCTCCCATGCGGTTGGGCGCAGATGCTGTGTGGTCGCGCGATGCATGGGGTGCGCGCTTGGGTTTCATGCACGCCGCCGCCCAAAACCGGGTGCCCAACAACGGCGCTGATCCGGGTGTTCCCACCGCAGCGCACACGCTGTGGAACGCTGGCCTCAACTACCACACCCACATCGGCCCGACACATGGGTTGCTGTTTGCCAAGATCGACAACATCACCAACAAGTTGGCCTATTCACCCACGTCCGTGTTGACACAGACCTTGCGCGAGAACGCACCCCCGTTAGCAGGGCGAAGTCTCAAAGTGGGGGCTCAGGTGAGCTTTTGAGGGGCTTTTGAGGCGCTTCGTTTTTTAAGGCGCCAAGCGCTCGCGAATCCAAGTCCCCTGGGTGTCTTGACGATAACGCAGGCGGTCGTGCAAACGACTCTTGCGGCCTTGCCAAAATTCCCACCGATCGGGTAGCAGCCGGTAACCGCCCCAGTGCGGCGGGCGCGGGGGCTGTAATAAAAACTGCGCGCCATACTTGGCCGCATTGGCGACCAAGGTCCCGCGCCCCTCAATCACTTGGCTCTGCGGGCTGGCCCATGCCCCGATGCGTGAGTCGAGGGGGCGGCTGTTGAAATATGCGTCACTCTCGTCGTCGCTGACTTTTTCGACCCGGCCCTCGATGCGGACCACCCGTTCAAGCTCGACCCAATGGAATTGCAGCGCTGCAAAAGGATTCCCCGCCAATTGCTGACCTTTGCGGCTGTCGTAATTGGTGAACCAAACCAAGCCGCGCGCGTCATAGCCTTTGATCAGCACCACGCGGGTGCTAGGCCGTAAGTCGCTGCCAACGGTGGCCAAGGTCATGGCGTTGGGCTCGGGGACTTGGCCTTCAATGGCTTGTTGCAGCCATTGCGCAAACTGTTGCATGGGGTCGGCTGATGAAGCCGATTCGTTCAATTCGGCACGTTCGTAGCTTTTACGGAGGTTGGCGATGTCGTTCATGACGCAAGGATAACGGCTCGCCAAACTTCCAGAAAACCCCGACTTTGCTGTCAATCAAAAGCAGGGGCATGACTTTCGCTAAGATAGGGGTTGCCAGAATGTTCTGGCCCATTTTTTCTAACTTTGTCCAGAGTACCCTTATGAACAAACCAACCAACCGTCGCGTCTTCATGATGCAAACTATGTCTGTCGCTGGCGTTGCTGCATTTGCAACAACCGCAGCACAAGCCGCCATGGTCGATGAGAAAGACCCACAAGCGGCTGGCTTGGGCTACAAGGCTGAGGCCGCTAAGGTTGACAAAACCAAGCAAGCCAAATACGCAGCAGGCCAACAATGCGACAACTGTGCCTTGTTCCAAGGTAAAGCCGGTGACGCAGCAGGCAATTGCCCCTTGTTTGCTGGCAAACAAGTCGCTGGCAAAGGCTGGTGCTCTGCCTACGCCAAAAAAGGCTAATGCCTCTGGCCAGTGCGTCAGCACAGCAAAAAAGGGAGCGTCAAGCTCCCTTTTTTTTGTGGCCCCTCGCTGTTCGGATTACGCGTTGCGTTCGATCAGCTCAATCTTGTAGCCATCGGGGTCTTGCACAAAAGCAATCATCGTGCTGCCACCTTTGACCAGGCCCGGCTCTCGCGTGATGCGGCCCCCTGCGGCGCGAATCTTCTCGCAAGTGGCCTTGATGTCAGGCACACCCAAGGCGATATGGCCGTAGGCAGTGCCTAAGTCATAGGACGAGACCCCGTAGTTGTAGGTCAGCTCAATTTCGGCGTGGTCTGGGTTGCTGCCAAAACCGACAAAAGCCAAATCGTAATGTTGGTCAGGCCGTTGGGTCACGCGCAACAGCTGCATGCCCATGGCTTGGGTATAAAAGTCAATCGAGCGCTGCAAATCGCCTACGCGCAGCATGGTGTGAAGAAGTCTCATGGTGTTGATTTCTCTGGTAAGTCGAAATGAAAGAAGAGGGGGGGCATGGCCGTCCAGCGTGCCTTAGATTTATCAAGTGCCGGTGAATTGGGGGGCGCGCCGCGCCGCAAAAGCGTTTCTGCCTTCGGTGAAGTCCTGGCTCAAGACCGATTGACGCGCGCGCGCTTTCAATGCGGGTTCGTTGTACAGACCTGCGGCAATCTCGTTCAAACTTTTTTTAGTCATCGACAACGCCAAGGGCGCCATGCTGTTGAGCGTCTGCAGGGTTTGCGTCAGGGCGGCTTCAAAGTTGTCTGCGTCGACCAGCGCCTCAAACAAGCCTAGCGGCTCAAGGTCCTCAAAGGCCAAGCTTTGTCCCAGCAGGAAAGCCCGTTTGCTGGCCTGAAGCCCCATGCGGCTCACATAGCGACGCAGGCCACTGGGGTAGTAATGCAGGCCAAGGGCACAGGCGGGCATGCGCCACGACAGGCCGCGTTGTGCCACCGTGAAGTCGCAGGCCAGCACCAAATCAGTCGCGCCGCCATAGACGCTGCCATTGAGTGCGCAGAGCGTGACAGGGCGCAGGCGTTCCAAGGCTTCAGGAATTTTTTCAAAGAACAACGGCGCCATCGGGGCCTGGTCAAAACCACCCACGTGGTAGCCCGCGCTGAATACCGGTTGTTTTTGTCCTGCGGTGTCAGCCCGTAGGACCGCCACGCGGATGTCAGCGTTTTGGTTGATCGTCTCAAAATGTCCGAGCAGGGTGTTGAGGTCCTCGTCGGTCAGGCTGTTGCGCAAGGAGGGACGGCGCAGCGTGAGCGTGGCCGTGCTGCCATTCAATGTGAGTGTGGGTGAGCCTTCGTTCATAGCTTGGCATGTTAGCGAATCAGCGGGTAGAGTTCGTTCAACGCGAACAAGGAATGGGAGAACCTCCGTATGGCACAAGAAATTTTGCAAGTCACCCCTTTGCCCACCTTCATGATGCAAATGCTGCAACAAGGTGATTACGTGGTGCATGACCACACACACATCAAAGACCCGGGCGCCTTGAGCAAAGTGACGGCGTTGGTGGGCACAGGCGCGTCAAAAGTGGATAAAAAATTGTTAATGATGCTGCCCAATGTCAAGCTGATCGCCATTTGTGGTGTGGGCTATGACGGGGTAGACATGGCGGCGGTCAAAGAGAAAAAAATCGTCGTCACGCACACGCCAGGTGTCTTGACCGATGACGTGGCCGATTTGGCCTTTGGTCTGGTGTTGTCTATTGGGCGACGTATCCCGCAGGCGGATAAATTTGTGCGCAATGGCGACTGGGTGGACGACGCGTTCATGCTGACCCATAAGGTCTCTGGGGCTCGTTTGGGCCTTGTGGGCATGGGGCGTATCGGCCGCGCCATTGCCAAACGCGCCAGTGCCTTTGACATGCCAATTGCTTATGCGAGTCGGACCCCAAAAGCTGACTTGCCTTATCGTTTTTATGACAACGTCCCCGCCTTGGCCGCTGAGGTGGACTACCTGGTCGTGGCGGTGCCCGGCAGCGATGACACGCATCACCTGATCGACACCGAGGTGCTGATGGCCTTGGGCCAGAAGGGTTATTTGATCAACATGGCGCGCGGTTCGGTGGTCAATCAGCCGGCCTTGGTGCAGGCGTTGAAGGACAAGGTGATTGCGGGCGCAGCCTTGGACGTGTTTTGGGATGAACCCATGGTGGACCCCGAATTACGCCGTTTGGCCAATGTTGTGTTGACCCCACACATCGCCAGCGCGACAGTAGAAACCCGCCATGCCATGGCAGCATTGACCATGCAAAACTTGCAAGCCTTCTACGACAAGGCTGTTTTGCCGACCCCCGTTCCCGAATGTCAATAAATTGAGGTAGTTCATGAGTGTCAATCCCGCTTCTTTGCCGATCCGGCCCTATCGACGTATCGCCACCGAGGAAGCTTTCTCCCCCCCCGAGATGCTGGAAATCTACAAACGCATCTTGAAACAAGACAACGTCGACCCAGGCTTCAAGCATCTGATGGGTTTTTACATGAGCAGCCCCAGCGAGCGTGCGCAGCACATCATGCGCTGCTTGACGGATTTGGATGCGCTGCGCCTGCAGCACATGGATGAAGCGGGTGTAGATGTGCAGGTCATTGGCCTGACCTCACCCGGCGTGCAAATCATGGACAAAGAGACGGCGGTGTCGTTTGCGCCTGTGGCGAACGACATGCTGGCCGAGGCCATGCGCCGCCACCCTGATCGCTTGGTCGGCATGATTGCGGTGCCACCGCAAGACCCTGCCGCTGCAGCCAAAGAAATTCAGCGCGGCGTGAACCAATTGGGCATGCACTCGGTGGTGATCAATTCACACACCCACGGTGAGTACCTGTCAGATACCAAGTTTTGGCCGATCTTTGAAGCCGCCGAAGCGATGGACACCCCCATCTACTTGCACCCCAACGCCATGCCAGCCAGCATGATCCAGCACTTCATTGAAGCGGGCTTGGATGGCGCCATTTATGGCTTTGGTGTCGAGACAGGCTTACACGCCTTGCGCATGATCACCTCAGGTGTGTTTGACCGGTTCCCCAAATTGCAAGTTATTTTGGGTCACATGGGCGAGGCCTTGCCGTTCTGGGCTTACCGCCTGGACTACATGCATGCCGCCACAGTCAAGTCCAACCGCTACCCCAGCGTGCAGCCCATCAAGCGCAAACCCAGCGACTACTTGCGTGAAAACTTCCACATCACCAACAGCGGTGTGGCGTGGGGTGCTGCCCTCAAATTCACGCAAGACTTCATGGGCCCTGATCGTGTCTTGTATGCGATGGACTACCCCTATCAGTATGTGCCTGAAGAAGTGGCCATTTTGGAGAACCTCGACATGGCGCCTCAGGTGCGTCAAGCCTTCTTCCAAGACAACGCGGAACGCTTGTTCAAGATTCCGCCAGCCGCCAAGGAGCGTTTGAAATGACTGTGATCAACCGTCGACAAGCAGCCGCTTGGGCTGCGGTGGTGATGGGTGTGTGGGCTGGCAACGCTTTGGCGCAGGCCAGCTACCCCAACCAAACCATCAAAATTATTGTGCCGTTCACGCCCGGTACTGGCATGGACACGATTGCGCGTGTGGTCGGACCGCGTTTGAGCGAGCGACTGGGCCAACCGGTGGTGGTGCAAAACCAACCCGGTGCCAGCGGCAACATTGGGGCCGAGACGGTGGCGAAGTCTGCCCCAGACGGCTACACGGTGTTGATGGGCGCCAACACCATGTTGATGGCGTCGCAAATGTACAAAAACGTGAACTTCGACCCGGTCAAAGATTTCGCCCCCGTCTCGATGGCCGCCTACGGCTCGTTGATGTTGGTGGCCAATCCCAAAACAGGCATCAAGTCCTTGGCCGAGTTGATCAAAGAATCCAAGGCCAAGCCTGGCTCGATCAGCTTTGGGTCGCCGGGTGTGGGCACGCCGCACCACATGGCGATGGAGTTGTTCAAGTTGGAATCCAACACCTTCATGCTGCATGTGCCTTACCGCGGCACGGCCGGTTACACGCAAGACTTGTTGGGCGGTGAGCTGAACGTGGGCTTCTTGCCCGTGCACATTGCCCAAGGTTTTGTGAAAGGTGGCCGCTTGAATGCCTTGGCCCTGGGAAGCCCCAAACGTCACCCCGTGGCGCCGGATGTGCCGACCTTTGAAGAGGTGGGCGTCAAGCGTATTGACGTGGACCTGTGGTACGCCTTTTTTGTGCCCAGCAAAACACCGGCGTCTGTGGTCACGCGTTTGAACACTGAGATGGTGGCCATCTTGCGTCAACCCGAGGTCAAAGAACTGTTAGGCAAAGCGGGCTTGGATGCCTCCGCCTCCACCCCTGCGGAGTTAGGCGCCATCGTGCACAAAGACT
>CANGML010000032.1 GCA_947454585.1 Comamonadaceae bacterium | reverse complement strand
CTTTGTCGACTGCGGCATGCGCGCGCACATCAACGCCGAGGCGAACGTGGGTGAATGGCCCGAAGGATTTGCCTTGTTACAAGAATTACTCAACAAAGAAGTTACCCATGGTCACTAAAAAACCAAAAGGCCTCGGCCGTGGATTAGAAGCCTTGCTCGGCCCCAAAGTGGACGACAGCGCAGCCGCGCAACTGGCGGCTGCGGGAGGCTTGCCCAGCACCTTGTCGCTCAGCCAAATGGTGCCCGGCATGTATCAGCCGCGCACCCGCATGGATGAGGGCGCTTTGTATGAGCTGGCCGAAAGCATCAAAGCGCAAGGCATCATGCAGCCGATTTTGGTACGCCAGTTGCGAGATGGACCCAACGCGGGCAAATACGAAATCATCGCGGGCGAGCGTCGCAGCCGTGCCGCCAAATTGGCCGGCTTAGACAGCGTGCCCGTCCTGGTGCGTGACGTGCCCAACGAGGCCGCTGCCGCCATGGCGCTGATTGAAAACATCCAGCGCGAAGACCTTAACCCGCTTGAAGAAGCACAGGGCTTGCAGCGTTTGATCAAAGAGTTTGGTTTGACGCATGAGTTGGCTGCGCAAGCCGTGGGCCGGTCACGCAGCGCCGCTAGCAACTTGCTGCGCTTGTTGAACTTGGCCGAGCCCGTGCAGTCCATGCTCATGGCGGGTGATATCGACATGGGCCACGCACGCGCGTTGTTGGCGCTCGAACGCGCCACACAAATCACAGCCGCCAATCAAATCAGCGCTAAAAAAATGTCGGTCCGCGAGGCTGAGAGTTTGGTTAAAAAGCTGGGCGCCGAGTTCAATTTGGTGCCACAAAAACCCAAAGGTGAAAAATCACGCGACATCAAACGCGTTGAAGATGAGCTCTCCGACTTGCTCACGGCGCAAGTCGAGGTGCGCGTCAAGAAGCGCGTCAAGCGCCACGGCCGTATCGAGGAAATGGGTGAACTCGCCATTCAATTTGGCAGCTTGGATGAACTCAACGGGCTCATCGACAAACTCCGTCAAACCTGAACCACATGTTGAAGTTGCTGCAGAGCTGGTTGCTGCCGACGCGCTTTTTCGAAGGCCCAGCGGCTGAACGTCAGCGCAGCATGTTGATCCAGCTCTTGTTGGCCGCGGGCATTGCAGCGCTGATTTTTTATTTCATCGACCGGCCCAACTATGACCACATCGCCAACTTGTGGGGCGCTGCCGGCTATTTTGTTTTGTTGCTTTTGTTGATCGTGGGCCTGCCGTATCTCTGGACGGTGAATGCCTATTTGTTGTGGACCCTGTTTTACCTCGCCTATGTGTCTGTGGTGACGGGCGGGGTTCATTCGCCCGTCATGGTCTGGATGACGATCGCCGTGATGCCAGCGATTTTGTTGATGAACCAGGCCATCGCATTCAGTTGGGTGTTGGGTGCGATGGCCGTCAACGGACTCCTGTTGCTGGCCGGTCGTTATGGATGGCTTGACACCACGGCGCACATGACGCACCGCGATGTGGCATGGGCCATGTCTAGCCAGCTGTGTGTGATTGGTATTGCCATGTACGTTGTGTATATCGCCGAATATTTAAATCGCAAACAATTGGCGGACATGGAGCGCAGCAACGCCGAACTCGAAAAGACCCATCAAGCCTTGTTACGCGCACAAGAGCACAAGGTCGAGTTTTTAGCCTCGATCGGTCACGAGCTACGTACGCCGATGAATGCGATCTTGGGGCTCAACGGCTTGTTGCGCAGTGACTTGGCGGCTGACCCCCATGATGTGGAAGTCGTCGACCACATCCGACGCTCGACGGAGCAGCTGTTGCAATTGGTGAATGACGTTTTAGACTTTTCTCAGCTTCAAGCAGGACGCATCACCTGGCATGAAGAAGAGTTTGCCTTGCGAGAAACCCTGCGCCAAGTCCTTGCCAACTTTGAAGCACCGGCACAGGAAAAAGGAATTCAACTCACGCTTGATGTGCAAGCGCCAGACAACCTGTGGGTGATGGGAGACCGACAACGCTTGATGCAGGTGCTTTCAAACTTGCTGGCCAATGCCTTGAAATTCACCCCGACAGGCAGCATTCAGGTGCGCGTCAACAGCCAGGCAGATGGCCTATTGTTCGAGGTGCAAGACACGGGCATCGGCATTGCGACTGATCGACAACAGCAAATATTTTTGGGCTTCGAATACGCAGACATCGAAACCAACCGTCAATATGGTGGCACCGGTTTGGGCCTGGCGATTTGCGAGCGCCTCGTCTCCTTGCAAGGTGGCACCATCGGTTTAACCAGCGAGCTGGGGCTGGGCTCGCGGTTTTGGTTTCAATTGCCACTGCGCTTGGCGTCGCCACAAGCGGCCAAGGCGGCTGATGACATCACCCAGTTACAGGCCAATCGCGACCTCAAAATTTTGTTGGTGGATGACAACGATGTGAACTTGATCGTGGCCCGCATGCTGTTGAACAAGTGCTTGCCAAGCGCCACGGTGGTGGAAGTCAGCAGCGCTGCGTTGGCCTTAGAAAAATTGCGTACCCAGCCGCTGAACATTGTTCTGATGGATGTCATCATGCCCGAGATGGATGGCATGCAAGCCACGCAAGTCATTCGACACAGCTTCGCGTCTCCCCTTTCGGATATCCCGGTGTTGGCGCTGACGGCCAGTGCCAACCCTGTGGATCAAGCCAAGTGTTTAGAGGCAGGCATGAACGATGTGCTCCTCAAGCCGTTGGATGAACGCGAGTTGATGGGCAAGATTTCGAAAGCACTCGCGCTACACGCGCAGCGGGGCCGCGCATGAGTCCTTGGATCGCGCGCCATTTGCCTAAGCGCTTCAGGGATGGCGCGATGCCTTACCTGTTTTTTGTGGTGTGGCTCTTGATTGCGGTCATGTTTGCGTTGACGGCCATCAGCCCTCCGTTGAATGGCATTCCTTTGCCGTTGATGGAAGCCTTGTTCTTGTTGGTGCTGCAGTTGCTCTATATCTGGGGCTTGCCCATCAGCCTGGTCTTGAATGTGGGCTTGTTGGGCTCTTTAATTTTGGTGTTGAGTCAAGCGGTTGCCTCGGTGGGTATTTTTTCATCCGTGATGGCTTGGTTGGTGGTGATCCCCATCATTTCGTTTTACGCACAAAGCCGACGCGCGGGCTTTGTTTGGCTTGGCATTGTTGTGTTGGCCGAGCTGCTGATGACGTATCTCACCTGGGCGGTTCTGTTGCCGACGCAAGGCCTGTTGGAGGCCTCGCAAGATGTGCGTTCTTTTGGCAGCTACACCGTGGTCACGCTCATCGTGGCGAGCGTTCCGTTTTTGTATGAGCATTTGTTTCAACAAACCTATCAAGCCAGCGTGCAGCGCTACCGTGACCTAGAAGAAAAGCGTGAGGAGCTGCTTCGCGCCTCGGCTTTGCGCGAGCAATTCATCGCCACCGTGAGCCACGAGTTGCGCACCCCGATGAATGCCATCTTGGGGTTCAACGAGATGCTGTTAGCGCACACCACGAACAACCCCCAAGCCCTTCAAATCTTGAACCACACGCGGCAATCTGCCGACCATTTGCTGACGGTTATCAACGATGTGCTGGACTACTCGCAAATGCAAGCGGGCAGAATCAAAATCCAGCATGAAACGTTTGCCTTACGTGACACGGTTCAAGCGGCGTTTCAGCTCTTTTCGCAACGCGCCGAGAGTACGCATGTGCAATACAGCTGCAGGATTCATGACGATGTGCCGCAGTGGGTGCATGCGGATCGCCACCGCCTGATGCAAATCTTGGTCAACTTGTTGGGCAACGCCATCAAGTTCACGCATCAAGGCCATGTGACCTTGCGCGTCAGAACCCAGCCGCTCTGCGTTCACTTCTCGGTGAGCGACAGCGGGATTGGCATTGCGCAGGAACAGCAGTCTCGAATCTTTCAAAAGTTTTCCCAGGCCGGTGACGACATCCATGCCCGCTACGGGGGCAATGGTCTAGGCCTCTCCATCACGCAGCGCTTGGTCGAGCTGATGGGTGGCCACATTGGGTTTCACAGCACGGTGGGTGAGGGCTCGCAGTTTTGGTTCACGCTGCCCTTGGTCGAGGTGCCCCCCCCTGAGTTGCTGGCTGCTGTCGCAGAGTTGCCCCAGGTCCCCCTAGCCAGCCCGCCGCGCTTTTTGGTGGTGGATGATCACCCCATCAACCGTTTGCTGCTCCAGAAAATCTTAAAAAAGAAATGGCCGACTTGCCACCTCGTGGAAGCCGACAACGGCGTCAAAGCCCTAGTCGAGCTGAACCATCAGAATTTCGATGTGGTGCTGATGGACATGGTCATGCCCGAGATGGATGGCATCGAAGCCACCGCCGCCATGCGCGCTAACGTGCATCAGCCGATGCACACCACCCCCGTCTTAGGCTTGACAGCCAACATCAACCAAAAGGATTTGGAGCGCTTCAGCCAAGCCGGTGTCAATGCCTTGGTGGTCAAGCCGTTTGTGGCGGCTGACCTTTACACGCAATTGAACCAACTGCTTAGAGAGAAAAAATCTTCCCTGGGTTCATGATGTTGTGCGGGTCGAGTGCGCGCTTGATGGTGCGCATCATGTCCACCGCCCCTTCGCCAGTTTCGGCGCGTAAAAAGTCCATCTTGTGCAGCCCAATGCCATGCTCACCCGTGCACGTGCCACCTAACGCCAAGGCGCGCGTCACCAGCTTGTGGTTCAGCTCCTCTGCGGTGGCGCACTCCACCGGGTTGTTGGGGTCGATCAAGTAACCAAAGTGGAAATTGCCATCGCCCACATGGCCGACCAAGAAGTAGGGCAGCCCCGTGGCATCGGCTTCGTCAATCGACTCGAGCAAGCAATCCGCCAGCTTGCTGATCGGCACGCAGGTGTCGGTGCTGATGGCGCGGCAGCCAGGTTTGCTTTGAATCGCCGCAAAGTACGCGTTATGTCGCGCCGTCCACAAACGCGTGCGCTCCTCGGGGGTGGTGGCCCATTCAAACGATTGGCCGCCGAACTCAGCCGCAAGTTCTTGGAGCGTTTCGGCTTGTTCTTTCACGCCAGCGGGCGAACCGTGGAACTCCATCAACAACATGGGGGCTTCGTTCAAGCCCAGTTTGGCGTAAGCGTTGACCATGCGAATCGTGTTCGCGTCCAGCAGCTCGACGCGCGCGATAGGGACGCCCATTTGAATGGTGGCGATGGTGGTGCGCACCGCTGCTTCAATACTGGGGAACGAGCAAATCGCTGCCGACACGGCTTCGGGCAGCGGGTAGATGCGCAGCGTGATCTCGGTCATGAGTCCCAAGGTCCCTTCGCTGCCCACCATCAAGCGGGTCAGGTCGTAGCCTGCGGCGGATTTTTTGGCACGTGTGCCGGTGCGAATTACTTCACCACTGGCGGTCACCACTTCGAGTGCCAACACGTTTTCGCGCATGGTGCCGTAGCGCACCGCGTTGGTCCCACTCGCACGCGTGGCGCTCATGCCGCCGATAGATGCATCGGCACCCGGATCGATCGGGAAGAACAAACCCGTGCTTTTGATTTCTTCGTTCAGTTGCTTGCGCGTCACGCCGGGTTGCACCGTCACCGTCAGGTCTTCCGCGTTGATGCTGAGCACCTTGTTCATGCGGCTCACGTCCACGCTGATGCCGCCTTGCACCGCCAGCAAGTGGCCTTCGAGCGAGGAACCCACGCCAAACGGAATCACCGGCACTTGGTATTGGGCGGCCAAGCGGATGGCGTCCGACACGTCTTGCGTGCTTTCGGCAAACACCACCGCCGCAGGAGGCGGCACGGTGGTGAAGGCTGACTCGTCGCGGCCATGCTGTTCACGAATCACCTGGGCGGTGGAGCAGTTGGCGCCAAAGCGGTGTTGCAAGGCCGCGATCAAGGCCGCTGGCACCTCGCGCTGTGCAATGACGGGGGCCAAGTGTTGGTGGGGGGTGGGTGCGTTCACGGGGCGTCTCCTGTTTGCTGTGATTCTAAGAAGAAGCCCCCAAGTCCGTTCGCTGCGTGTGCGACAGGCACAATAAGCACAAATTAGCGTTCAGGGACCAAGCACATGGGGAATCGACTCACACAAATTGCCACCCGCACGGGGGACGCCGGCACCACCGGCCTAGGCAACAACCAACGCGTGTCTAAAAACAGCTTGCGCGTGCATGCCATGGGCGAGGTCGACGAGCTCAACTCCAACATCGGCGTGTTGTTGTGCGAAACCATGCCGCCCGAAGTGCGCCACGTGCTCGTCGAGATTCAGCACCAGTTGTTCAACCTCGGCGGTGAGTTGTCTATCCCCGGCTTTGAATTGCTCAAAGAAGAAGCCGTGCAAGCCTTGGACGATGCCTTGGCCCACTACAACGCGCAGTTGCCCAAACTCGAAGAGTTCATCTTGCCAGCTGGTACCCGCGGCGCGTCCTTGTCGCACGTCTGCCGCACCGTGGCGCGACGCGCCGAGCGCGCAGTGGTGGCCCTGGGTAACGAAGAGGCCATTGGCGATGCCCCGCGTCAATACCTGAACCGCTTGAGCGATTTGATGTTCGTCTTAGCCCGCGTCTTGAACCGCCTCGATGGCGGCGACGATGTGTATTGGAAAAGCGAGCGCATGCAGCGCGGCGAGGCCTGAGCCATGCAAGCCTCGGTTCAGACTGCCCCGTTCGTTCCGCAAATTCGCTTGTACCAAGACTGGCTGCGCGACCAGCGTGGCTTGCAGTTTGACAACTATGACGCGCTGTGGCGCTGGTCCATCACCGACCTGAATGCGTTTTGGCAAAGCATTTGGGATTACTTTGAATTGACCTCGCCCACCCCGCATCAAGCGGCCTTGGTCGACAACGCCATGCCCGGCGGTCAGTGGTTCACCGGCGCGCAAGTCAACTACGTGCAGCAGGTGTTCCGCCATGTCGATGCAGCCTACGCCGCAGGCATGCCCGCTGTGATCAGCCGCAACGAAGCCGGCTTGCACCGCGAACTCAGCTGGCCCGAGTTGCAGCGCCAAGTTGCCTCCCTCGCCCTGCATCTGCAAGCGCAAGGCGTAGCGCCGGGCGACCGCGTGGCGGCGTACTTGCCCAACACCCCCGAAGCGATGGTGGCGTTTTTGGCCACCGCCAGTTTGGGTGCGGTGTGGAGCATTTGCGCGCCAGACATGGGGGCCAACGCCGTGCTCGATCGCTTCAAACAAATCGAGCCCAAAGTGTTGATTGCATGCGATGGTGTGCGTTACGCCGGCCGTGACCATGACCGCTTGTCGGTCATCGCCGACATGCGGGCTGCCTTGCCCACGGTGCAACACATGGTGCTGCTGCGCAACTTGAACGTGCACGCCGAACTGCCGGACAGCACCGACTTCGCCAGCACCACCTTGCGTGACGATGCTGCCACACAAACTTACCAGCCACGTTGGTTGCCGTTTGATCACCCGCTGTGGATCGTGTATTCCAGCGGCACCACCGGCTTGCCCAAACCCATCGTGCACAGCCACGGCGGTACTGTGGTCGTGGCGATGGCCCTCAAAATTTTGCACAACGACATTGGTTGCAGCTACCACCCCAACAGCTGGGGCGAGCGTTACCACTGGTACAGCTCGACGGGCTGGGTCATGTGGAATGCACAAACCAGCGGCTTGCTGAACGGCACCACCTGTGTGATTTACGACGGCAATCCCGGTGGCCTCAAAGACAAACCCGATTGGCTCACCCTCTGGCGCTTTGCGGCGGAAACGGGGGTCACGTTCTTTGGCGCAGGGGCCGCGTTTTACGCCAACTGCCAAAAGGCCGGTGTCCGCTTGACGGGCTTGCCCGCACTCGCCAAGTTGCGTGGCTTGGGCAGCACCGGCTCGCCCTTGAGTGAGGACGCGCAGCGTTGGGGTTCGGCCCAACTGCAGTTGTTGCAAGGGCCGGGCAGTGATATTTGGTGGTGCAACATCACCGGCGGTACCGACTTTGCGGGCGCTTTCATCGGCGGCAACCGTGAGCTCCCACAAGTGCACGGCGAAATGCAATGCCGCTTGCTGGGCTGCGCCGTCGAAGCCTGGAACGAGCAAGGCCAAGCCGTGTTGGACGGCGTCGGTGAGTTGGTCTGTACGCAACCCATTCCCTCGATGCCACTTTATTTTTGGGGCGATTCAAACAACGCGCGTTACCTCTCCAGCTACTTCGACATGTACCCGCCCGGCCAGGGCCGCTTGCCTGGGGGGGGCGATGGTCCAGCCACCATGGGCGGCGTGTGGCGCCATGGCGATTGGCTCAAGATCAACTCGGCCACCGGCGCGTGTGTGATTTATGGCCGTAGCGACGCCACCATCAACCGTCACGGCTTGCGCATGGGCACCAGTGAGCTGTACAGCGCCGTTGAAGCTTTGCCCGAGGTGCTCGACAGCCTGGTGGTGGACTTGGAATATTTGGGCCGCGACAGCTACATGCCTTTGTTTGTGGTGCTGCGCCCGGGCGTGATGCTGGACGATGCCTTGCGCGACAAGCTCAACCACGCCATCAAAACCGCGCTCAGCCCGCGCTTTTTGCCCAACGACATTTTCCAGGTCACAGAAATTCCGCGCACCCTGTCGGGCAAAAAACAAGAGCTCCCCATCAAAAAGCTCTTGCTGGGCCAGCCCATCCACAAGGTCGTCAACCCAGATGCCATGGCAAACCCTGCTTGTCTCGATTGGTACGTTGCATTAGCGTCGCAGATCAAGACCTGAAGGAGCTTTCCATGGACATGAACCGTCGTCAAACCTTGCTCAGTGTGGCGGGTTTGGTCACCAGCGCCGCCATGGCGCAAGACAAATTCCCCAGCAAACCCATCACCCTCATTGCCCCTTGGCCAGCCGGCGGCAGCAGCGATGCCGTCATGCGTGCTTTCGCCGAGAGCGCAGGTCGGCAGTTGGGCGTCTCGGTGGTGGTGGAAAACCGGCCCGGCGCAGGCGGCACCTTGGGCGCATCCGCCATGGTGAACGCGCGACCCGATGGCTATACCCTCACGCAGTTGCCCTTGGGCATCTATCGGTTGCCGCACATGCAAAAAATGTCGTTTGACCCCATCAAAGACCTCACCCATATCGTGGGCCTAACAGGCTATACCTTTGGCTTGGTTGCGACCTTGGATGCCCCGTTCAAAACCCTCAAAGAGATGGTCGCCTACGCCCGCGCCAACCCCGGCAAGGTGGAATATGGCAGCACCGGTACCGGCACCACCCCGCACTTGGCGATCGAGGAGTTCAGCCAAAAAGCGGGCATCGAGCTCAACCACATCCCCTACAAAGGCTCGGCCGAATTGATGCAAGCCATCTTGGGTGGCCACATCCGCATCATGAGCGGCACCTTGGAGTTCGCCCCTATGGTCAAAGAAGGGCGTCTGCGTTTGCTCGCCACCTTAGGCAGCCAACGTACCAAAGCCTTCCCCGACATCCCCACCGTCAAAGAAAGCGGTTGGGACACCATCACCGAATCACCTTTTGGCATTGGCGGCCCCAAAAACATGAGCCCTGCCGTGGTTCGCGTGTTGCACGATGCCTTCAAGAAAACCTTAGAAGACCCCAAAGTGCTGGAGACCTTGGACCGCTTTTTCCAACCCATCATTTACATGGGCACCGAGGACTACAGCCGTTATGGCCAACAAACCTTTGAGGCCGAAAAGTCCACCATTGACAGATTAGGGCTCGCCAAGAAAGGCTAGTCCAGTCCACTTAGCGACGCTTACTTGTCGTGATGAGCCCGCCCTTGTTGCCAGGGGCGGGCTTTTTGTTTTCGTGTTTGTTTGTCGCACATAGAGGAAAACCATTAAAAACGACATAAACAAAAAATAAACGAAAACTTTGTTTGTAATCTGCAGTACTTATAAAGTATTATTCGGCCCAATTATTAATCCTTAAGGAGCATTAGTATGGCCGACACGCTCAAAGTCATTGCCCGAAGCACAACGGATAAATCAGCCAAGACCTTCGACGTTGCCCCCCAAGGGACAGCGCCAACGCGCATCGTCGCTGAAAAAGGGGTGCGTTATGAGTTTCAAGACCCAGCCTTAAAAAACCGAGGCCCCGCCAATCTGCGGGCCAAGCGCGTAGGCAAAGACTTGAGCATTGCGATTGGCGACAGCGCCCAAGCCGATGTGGTGATCGAAGGGTTTTACAACCCAGAAATTTTGGCCAACAACCCCGCCATCGTCTATGGCCGTGGACCGGATGGCTTGCTGTATGAATACCTTCCCCAAGACAGCGGACTGACCGGTATGACCGAGTCCCTCGTCGACGGGGCTTCACCCGTCAGCCAAGTCATGGGCGGCAACGCCGTGGCTGGTTTGGCGGCAGTAGAGGTCGGGGCTTTGTTGCCGGTGGCCGCTGCTTTTAGCCCACTCACCGCGGTCGTGGTGGGTGTGGGCGCAGCCGCAGCTGCGGCTGCCAGTGGTAGCGGGTCGAATCCACAAACAGCAGACACGACAGCCCCAGCTACACCAAGCGCACCAACAAGCTACTCGGACAACGTAGGCAGCATCACCAACACGGCGAGCTCAGCAGGCACGACAGATGACACAACACCAGGCATCAAGGTAGGCGCGTTGCCCTCGGACGCAACCGGAGCGGTGCTGTATGTGGATGGCACAGCAGTCGCTGCGACCTATGACGCAAGTACCGGGACACTGACACCGAACACGCCCTTAACAACGGGTACACGCAGCATCACATATGCATGGGTGGATGCAGCAGGCAACACCAGTGGAGCCAGCGGGGCGTTGGTGATCACGATCGACACGGCAGCACCCACGGTGGCGATGGGTAGCGAGGTATCGAGCAACGCAGTCACAACGCTTGCAAAAGCGGGCGACACGATTACTGTGGCCTTCACGAGCACAGACCCCGTGACGGCGGCCACGATTGGTGGGAAGACAGCCACGGTGGTGCATGGAACAGACAACAACTACACAGCGACGTATGTGGTTCAAGCTGGGGACTCGGGCGCAACAGGCGTGAGCGTGACTTCGACAGATGCTGCTGGCAATGCGACGACGCAAGTCTTGGCAAGCGCAGTGACGATTGACACCGCAGCGCCGTCTCTGCCGACTATTGCCTTAGGCACAGAGGTTCTCGGTGGTGCTACTGCAGCCGAAGCTGCTGCAGGTGCTGTGACGGTCACGGGTGAATTGAACAGCACGATCTTGGTGACGTTCACCACTGGCACGCAGACGGTGACGAAGACCGTGACGGGGACGGGGGCGGCACAAGCTGTCACGCTCACAGCGGCGGACTTAGGTGCAGGCCCGGGCAAACTGGCAGATGGCACGATCAGTGTGAGCGCGGTGGCCACAGATGATGCAGGCAACGCGAGCGGCACCAGCGCAATCACCACCTTCACGTTGGACACGGCACCCCCAGCCACACCAAGCGCACCGACAAGCTACTCGGACAACGTAGGCAGCATCACCACCACGGCGAGCACAGCGGGCGCGACCGATGACACGACGCCAGGCATCCAGATCGGTGCGTTACCGGCGGGCGCTACAGGTGCGCTGCTGTACGTGGACGGCATAGCAGTCGCAGCGACCTACGACGCAATCACGGGCACACTGACACCGAACACACCCTTAACAACGGGTACACGCAGCATCACATATGCATTGGTGGATGCAGCAGGCAACACCAGTGGAGCCAGCGGGCCGTTAGCGATCACCATCGACACGACAGCACCTAGCGCACCCGCTGCTTTGATTGCTACGGACGATGTGGGCACAGTGACAGGAACGATTGCTGCTGGCAGCAGAAGCAACGACACTTTGCCCACCTTCAGCGGGACAGCAGAAGCTGGCGCTACTGTGACGGTCCTAGACGGTGTCACCGTCTTGGGTACAACAGTGGCCGCAGCGGCCGGCACCTGGAGCTTCACACCAAGCACAGCGTTGGGTGAAGGTGCACACAGCATGACAACGACCGCAACAGATGTGGCAGGCAACACAGGCGCAGCAACCAGCGCACTGGTTTT
>CANGML010000031.1 GCA_947454585.1 Comamonadaceae bacterium | reverse complement strand
AGCTAGGGAAGGGCTCTTGTTTCAGGTTGGTCTTTCCAGTCGCGCGTTGGCGTCCCAATCTTTAACCGTTTCAAGATTTTTTCAGCCGTTTTTTCTCGGCATGCTTGAGCAGCACATACGTGATCAAGCCAATGAACGCTGAACCCACGGCAAACCCACCATAAGCGACAGGCCAGGGTGTTCCCTCTGTCATCATGGAGAACTCAGACATGCCGCCCACCCCCGCCAAAATGTTGATTGGCATGAACACCACACTAAATACCGTGAGCTGATTCACGCGCTTGTTTTGGTTGATGTTGATGAAACCAATTGTGGCGTCCATCAAAAAGTTGATCTTGTCGAACAAGAAAGCGGTATGGCTGTTTAACGAGTCAATGTTGCGCAAAATTTGTTTGGCGTCTGAGATTTGATCGGGCGTTAACAAGCGCCCGCGCATCAAAAAGCTCAGGGCTCTTTGCGTGTCCAAAATATTGCTTCGGATACGACCGTTTTGATCTTCTTCTTCGGCAATGTCAGCCAAGATGCCTGCGGCTTCTTGGTCGGTGATGGCTTCGCTCAGCACATGGCGTCCCACCACGCCGAGCTTGGCGTAAATGTTCTCTAGTGAGTCTGCGGAGACTTCAACATCCGCACCATAGAGGTCAAGCAACAGATCCACGCAATCCGTGACATAGCCAGGCTGGGTCAACGCACGGCGTCGTTGGTGTCGAAAGACGGAAAGTTCTTCATTGCGCAGCGAGAACAAGATGCCCCCGTGCAAGATGAATGCCACCGGAACGCTTTTGGCGTGGCCTTCGCGGTCCAGCAAAAAATTCGAATGCAGGTGGATATCGTCGTTTTCTTCGACGTGAAACCGTGCACTGACTTCTAGGTCCGTGGCCTCTATCGGATCGGGAAGCTCTAGGCCAAAATGCGCGCCAATAAACACCCTTTCAGCCTTGGATGAGTTGATCAAATCAACCCAAATAGGTTTAGCCCCTTCAAGGTCTTTTCGGCCGGTAATGGCAATATTTTTCAGCCTCCCATCGACAAGTTCGTAGACATTGATCTTGCTAGATTCAAAGTCGGGTTGTCTATCACCTGCAATGGCGATGCGCCGTTCGTCTGATAACTCCCACAACACATCGTTTTCACGGGTCGGCGGAATTTTGTGCCAAAGTTTTTCTGCGTCTTCTAAGGGGAGGGCGTCCAGGTAACTGCCAAGTTCAGTGGCGCTTTGTTTGGCGATGAAGTTGTGCAGTTCTGCTTCGTGCTGTTTCTTTAGCAAGGACTCGACAACATCCTGCTTGTGCATCTGTTGGCTATGCACCATGCCATCCACCAGTTTTTGTTTATTCAACATCTCGATTAAGTTTTTAAGTGACATTGAAAAAAGCTGTCAGCGGAGGCTGAATATAAAGTTGTGTGTCACAACATGAGACGCTTCACAGGTAGTGCGGTAATTTTGCAAACAAGGCTGCTAACCAGATGGCCAAACACAACAAGATGCTAAGAAGCACCGCCGCGCTGCCCAAGTCTTTGCAGCGTTTAGATAAATCGTGCCACTGGGGGCCCACGCGATCGATGGCGGACTCTAGGCCCGTGTTTAGAAGTTCAACTGTCAACACAAATATGACCGATCCTGAAAGAATTGAAATTTCGACCCAGTTGTTTCCAACCAAAAACGAGAGCGGGATCAGTACCAACGCCAGATAGGCTTCTTGCTTGAAGGCAGGTTCAAGCATGCCTGCCTTCAAGCCTTGCATGGAATAGCCAAAGGCGTGAACAATTCTGTTCAAACCACGTCTTTGCTTTTGCAAGTTTTCATGAATCTCGTTCATCGTGTGTAAATTTATCTATCTTTTATGACGCGTTGATGAAAATTACGCAAAGCTGCTCAATAGATTTCTGGAACGATCATGTCGTGGGGAATAGGGTGTCGGATGTAGTCAGGATTGCGAACGCGAGCGGGTAATGCGATTTCCGGGTGCTCAATCTCGTGGTAGTTGAAATGCCCCAGCAAATGGTGAATGCAATTCAAGCGAGCGCTCTTCTTGTCGACTGCCTGCACCACCCACCACGGCGCCTCGGGAATATGTGTGCGTTCGATCATGGTTTCTTTGGCCACCGTGTAATCTTCCCAGCGGCGACGACTTTCTAGGTCCATGGGGCTGAGCTTCCATTGTTTCAAAGGGTCGTGGATACGTCCTAAGAAGCGGCTGTGTTGTTCGTCGTCAGTGATGGAAAACCAGTACTTGATCAGCGTGATACCGCTGCGCGCCAGCATCTTCTCGAACTCTGGCACAGTGCGGAAAAATTCCTCGTACTCATCGTCATTGCAGAACCCCATCACGCGTTCTACGCCTGCGCGGTTGTACCAGCTGCGGTCAAACAAGACGATTTCTCCGGCGGCAGGCAAGTGCGACACATAGCGTTGAAAGTACCACTGTGTGCGTTCACGGTCGTTGGGGGCCGGCAGGGCGGCTACCCGACAGACGCGCGGGTTGAGGCGTTGTGTGATGCGTTTGATCACACCGCCTTTGCCTGCTGCGTCGCGACCTTCAAAGAGAATCACTACTTTTTGTTTGGTGGCCACCACCCAGTCTTGCAGCTTGACCAATTCGCCTTGCAGGCGCAGCAGTTCCCGAAAGTACGTGACGCGGTCGGTGTTGTCACCCGCTTCGTCAATCGACATCTCAAGCTCTTCATCCAGCGTGTCCAAGATGTCTTCGCGCAAGCGTTGAATTTGTGCTTCGTCGAGTTGATGTGTGTCGCTCATGGTTATTTCCTTTTGTCGGAATCATCCGCTTGAACTGTTTCAACTTGATGACGCTTGTCATTGAATATTCATATTGCCGACTTATATTTTTCTCAGTTTTTTCAACACTTCAAAAGAGGTCGTCCTATTTCATACCGACTTATGCCCTTGTTGGCGCTGATGCTGGCTTTTTCAGGCTGCGCAGTTCGCCCCTATGTGATGGACCAAACCGCACATGCGTTGTCGAGTCAGCCTGTGTCAAGCGAGGACGATCTGCAATTGGCCCGTGAAGCGAGTGCGTTTTATTTGAAGTTCTCTGAATCGGTGTTGAAAGAAACACCGGGTCATTTGAAGTTGGCCGAATCGGTGTCTTCGGGCTTCACGCAATACGCCTACGCCTTTGTGGCTTTGGATGCCGAAAAGATCGATGCCCAAGCGCCCAAAGCGGCAGCTCACATGCGTGAGCGTGCGGCCCGCTTGTATGCGCGTGCACATCGTCACGCGATGACGGCATTGGAGCTGAGTGCGCCAGGTATCACCGCTGCCATTGGGCAATCGGATGCAAGCAAGCACCCCCGCCTGACACAGGCGCAAGTCCCGTTGGCTTATTGGGCGGCGGCATCGTTGGGCGGTTGGATTTCGATGTCCAAAGACGACCCAGATTTGGTGGCTGATTTACCCCTGTCGATGCGTTTGGCTGAGCTCGCATGGAAAGCCAATCCCGAGTTTGGTAGGGGCGCTTTGGCCAGTTTGATGGGCACCTTGGAGGCGGCAAAAGTAGGTGGTTCGACACAAAAAATAGTGGCCTATTTCGATCAGGCGATCACGTGGAGCCAAGGCCAAGACGCGGGTCCCTATGTGGCTAAGGCTGAGGGGGTGGCGCTGCCTGCTGAAGATAAACAGCAGTTTGAACAACTGCTCAACCAAGCCTTAGAAATTAGCAAGCAGCACCGTAGCCTGCAAAACGAAGTGATGCGTGAGCGTGCGCAGTGGCTGCTCGACACGGTTGAAGATCTATTTTGAAAGTCATAAATGTCTAAATTTTTTAAATCGTGTGTGCAAATTTGCGTGGGTGCCAGCCTGTTGTTGAGCCAAGCCACTTCGTGGTCCGCTGACAAGCAACTGCGCTTTGGCACCCTTGCCCCCAAAAACTCGCTTTACCACCGTCAGTTGATGGAGATTGGTGATGCATGGCGCACCGCGCAGGGGGGTAATGCTAAGTTTGTGGTGTTTCCAGATGGCAGCCAAGGTGGTGAGACCGAGATGGCACGCCGCATGCGCATTGGCCAGTTGCAGGGGGCCCTGCTCTCCGTGGTGGGCCTGCGTGAAATTGAACCCTCCATTGCCGCCTTGCAGTCCATGCCACTGTTGTTCAAGTCGTGGGAGGAGGTGGACTATGTGCGTGAAAAGATGCGTCCTGCCATGGAGAAGAAGTTTCTCGACAAAGGATTCGTCGTTTTAGCGTGGGGCGATGCAGGCTGGGTTCGGTTCTTTTCCAAAGAGCCCGCATTCAAACCGGAGGACTATCAAAAAATGAAGTTCTTCGCCTGGGGTGGCGAGGCTGATCAACAAGAGATCATGAAAAGCATGGGCTACACCCCTGTTCCCTTAGAGACCAGTGACATCTTGCCCTCTGTGCAAACGGGCATGATCAATGTGGTGCCTTCAACGCCTTACTTTGCCTTGGCGAGTCAGGTTTACACCATGGCCCCCCATATGTTGGAAATCAACTGGGCGCCCATCGTCGGTGCCTTGGTCGTGACTAAAAAATCATGGGACGAGATGTCCCCCGATAGCCAAGCCGCGGTGCGCACAGCCAGTGACAAAGCCGGGGCGCAAATTCGCGCCAAAGCACGTCAAGAGGTGGAAGAGGCCGTTGACGCCATGAAAAAGCGAGGCTTGGTCGTCAACAAACCCAATGCAGAACAACTGCGTGCCTGGAACGACTTGGCTGATAAGTTGTACCCCCGTATTCGCGGCACCTTGGTGCCTGCTGACACATTTGATGAAGTGTTCCGTCACTTGAAGGCCTATCGCGCAGGGAAAGCCAAGTGATGGGGCGTTTATTGCGAGGTTTGACCCAGGCCGATATAGGCGTGGCGTCTTTGGCGCTGGTCTTGATGGCGCTGATCCCTTTGGTCGAAATTTTGTCGCGCCCTTTGATGGGCAAAGGCATCGATAACGCCTCCGTGGTGGTTCAACACCTGGGTTTGCTGATGGCGATGGGCGGCGCAATCGCGGCCGAACGTGATGGCCACCTCACCAGCCTAGGTGTGATGGTGCCGCGTTGGTCTGCGCTTGGGCAATTAGGTGCTGCCGCGATTTGTGGTGTGCTGGCATGGGCCAGCGCACAGCTGGTGCTCAGCGAGCGGGGCGCCGAGCAGGTCTTGGCTTATGGCATTCCTGTGTGGTGGTTTCAAGCCACCATGCCGATGGGCTTTGCGGTGCTGGGGATGAAGCTCGGTGCGCGCTGTTCAACCCAAATAGTCCTCAAATGGGCAGGTGCCCTCATGGCACCTTGGCTGGGTGCCTACGTTGCTTATGCCTTGGATGGCCAAGCTTTGCCCTTTTGGCCTTGGGCGGTTGTGTTGGCGATGCTGTTGTCGTTTGGCGCCCCCATTTTTACGGTGTTAGGCGGTTTAGCCTTGGCGTTGTTTTGGCAAGAAGGGTTGCCACTGGCGTCGATTGCCTTGTCGCATTACCAAATCACAGTCAACCCTTCCTTGCCTGCTTTACCTCTTTTCACCTTAGCGGGATTGATTTTTGCAGGTACTGGCGCGGCCCAACGCTTAGGCGCAGTGTTTGTGGCGCTGTTTGGTGGCGGTAAAGCCGGTACGGTGATCGCAGCGACAGTGCTGTGTTCTTGCTTCACCGCTTTCACGGGCGGCAGCGGCGTCACTATTTTGGCGTTAGGCGGTTTGTTGCTGCCCTTGCTGCAAGGGGTGGGATACCCCGATAAAAAAGGGATCAGCTTGGTGACCAGTGCCAGTGCCTTGGGTGTGTTGCTTGCGCCCTCGGTACCGCTGATCATGTACGCCATCATTGCCCGCGTGCCCATCAACACCATGTTCCTGGCGGGCGTTGTCCCCGCTGTGTTGATGGTGGTGTGCTTGTTGATCTTTGGTGGCTATTTGCGTCAGGACGCGATTCCTTCCGAGCACGGACCAGCAGCGGTGCGCGATGTGCATGCTTTAAAGACAGCTGCATGGCATGCCAAGTGGGAGTTGTTGGCGCCCGTCGTAGCCATTGGCTCCTTGGGCAGTGGCTTTGCCACACCGACTGAGAGCGCTGCCTTGACGGCCATCTATGCCGTGCTGACACAAGCTTGGGCACACCATGAGTTGGACAGTAAAAAACTGGGCGAATGTTTGTCGCAATGCACGCAGATCATTGGTGGCGTGATGTTGATCTTGGGTATGGCCTTGGGGCTTACCAACTATTTGGTCGATGCAGGCATCCCCGACTTGGCCACCGAGTGGGTGCAAAGCGTGACCCAAAACAAATGGGTATTTCTGTTGGCTTTGAATGTGTTTTTGTTTGCAGCAGGCGCACTCATGGAAATCTATGCCGCCATCGTGGTGTTGGTGCCGTTGCTGCTGCCTTTAGCCACCAGCTATGGCATCGACCCCGTGCATTTCGGCATCATCTTCTTGGCGAACATGGAAATGGGATTTTTGTGTCCGCCGGCTGGCATGAACATTTACTTCGCTTCTGCGGTGTTCAAGCAACCCATTCGAACGGTCGCGGCTTGCGTAGCACCCGCATTGTTGGCTATCTTTGTAGGCACCATGATCATCTCTTGGCTGCCTTTGTTGGCAACCGGTTTACCGACAATGGTCGCTACGCTTATGCGTTGAGTAATTCAAGTTGATGACTCACGCTGCGGTGAGACAAATGGGCCAAAGTTCGGCGGGAATGACCTTGGGGTGACAGCATCGCGCCGACATGGACCTTGGCTTGAATACCTGCTGACGACATCACTTGGTGAAGCGAGGCCACAAAGCCGATGTCACCAATGAATGCAGCTTTCAAGCACAGCGCACCCGTAGTAGGGTTGGTGTAGCGAATCGCCAAGGGCAGCACCTGCACTTGGTGGTTGATGGCTGCTTCAAATAAGTTGGCGTGAAACAAACTCACCGAGCTACCTTCGCTGCTGGTGCCCTCAGGAAAACCCGCCACGCAATAGCCATGGTGCAGAGCGCTTGCCACATCGTCGACCATACGACGTGCTGAGCTGGGTGAGCCACGATCTACAAAGACAACGCCGCAACCGGTAGCAATATGGCCCACAATCGGCCAGCCCTTGACTTCAGATTTCGCTACAAAAATGCTGGGCTGTATCGATTGGATGATCAGCGCATCAACCCATGAGACATGGTTGCCGACCAGGAGAAGAGGGGATTCAGAGTTTTCAACGTGTGCCAAGGGTGTTTCATGCACCACATGAATCCCTAAAATTTTTAAAGTGTCGTGCGACCACTTCTGAATACATTCAAGTTTTTGATCGCGGTCGAGTTTGGGGAACTTGACCCACAAAATCCAAAAGGCGCGTCCGAACGCGTGCACGAGTCGTAGGTATTTGATCAGCATAGTTAGCGCTCAAGCATAGGCATGCTGTGTGACAAATCGGTGAACGCCGTGTGAAGTTTGTCACGAATATTTCATGCAATCTTCCCAGTTAATTCATATGCGTTGTTAAGAATATCAACCATTGATTCACTAAGGACACATCATGAAAGAACTACCAAATCCAACCATGCCTTTGTCATTCATCGATGTACCTCGGGGGTCACTTCATCGACACGATCAAGACGCTCAAAAGGTTTCTGTCGCTGCCCAAAAAACTGAAACACGACCAGCCCTGATTGTTGAATGGGCCAAGCACCAAGACGAAGTGCGCGAGGCCCAGCGTTTGCGCTATGACGTGTTTGCCACCGAAATGGGCGCACGTTTGAAAGACACCATCCCTGGTCATGACATCGATTTGTTCGATGACTTTTGTGAGCACCTCATCATTCGCGATGATGTCTCTGGGCAAGTGATTGGCACCTACCGTGTCTTGACACCGGCGCAAGCCAAGCGCATTGGCAGCACCTACTCTGATTTGGAATTTGATTTGACGCGCTTACGGCAATACCGTGATCGCATGGTGGAACTGGGTCGCAGCTGCGTTCACCCAGAGCATCGCCATGGCGGCGTCATCATGGCGTTGTGGGGGGCATTGGCTGAATTCATGGTGCGCAACAAGCTCGATGTGATGATCGGCTGTGCCAGCATCCCTATGTTGCACCAAGGTGTGGTGAGCGGCGAAGTGGCGGCCAGTATTTGGCACCAATTGAAGACCACCCATTTGGCGGGTATTGAAAACCAAGTGACGCCCCGTTTGGCTCTGCCGGTTGAGCAATGGGACATCAACCCCGCGTTTGAGCCGCCCGCATTGATCAAAGGTTACTTGCGCTTAGGTGCCAAGGTATTGGGGGCACCCGCTTGGGACCCAGATTTCAACACGGCTGATTTACCCATGTTGATGAAGATCAACGACATGCCACCGCGTTACCGCAAACACTTTTTGGGCGCTTGATGCACTACCGCGCCATCTTCATTTCAGATTTGCACTTGGGGACGCCCGGGTGCCAAGCGGATGCGTTGCTGGAGTTTCTGAAAGAAAACACCAGTGATTACTTGTATTTGGTGGGCGACATCATTGATGGCTGGCAGTTGCGCCGTCGCTGGTATTGGCCGCAAGCCCACAACGACGTGATACAAAAGCTTTTGCGCAAAGCGCGCAAAGGCTGTCGCGTGATTTATGTGCCAGGCAACCACGATGAGTTTGCCAGGCATTTCCTTGATCATCATTTCGGCGGAATTGAAGTGGTAGATGAAGCGGTGCACACAACAGCCGATGGCCGAAAGTTGTGGGTGATTCATGGCGACTACTTTGATGCCGTGGTTCAGCAAGCCAAATGGTTGGCTTATGTGGGGGACTATTTGTATGAGTTCACGCTCAAACTCAACCGTTATTTGAACAACATGCGTGGACGCTTGGGCTTGCCCTACTGGTCTTTGTCTGCCTACCTCAAGCACAAAGTCAAAAAAGCACTGAACTATGTGACCGATTTTGAAAATGCTGTGGCCCATGAAGCCGCCAAACATGGCTACCAAGGTGTGGTGTGTGGGCATATTCACCGTGCGGAAATACGTGATGTCAATGGCGTCTTGTATTGCAACGATGGTGATTGGGTGGAGAGTCGAACTGCCCTGGTCGAAAACGACAAAGGTGAGTTGTCGCTGCTCTATTGGCAAACAGAACCTGTGGTGGTTGCTAGTGCAGAGCTGGCCAAAGCCCTATGAAGATCGCCCTAATCACAGACGCCTGGCGCCCCCAAATCAATGGGGTGGTGACCACCTTGGTGGAGTTGGTGGATCAGCTCCATGCCAAAGGACATGTGGTGGAGGTGATTCATCCAGATTTATTCAAGACGCGGCCCTGTCCAGGCTACGCCGGTATTGATTTGGCCGTCAGGCCCTATCAGCAGTTAGCCCGCCAACTGGATGCATTCCACCCCGATGTGATTCATGTGGCGACAGAGGGACCCTTGGGCTGGGCAGCGCGCAAATATTGCTTGAAGCACGCACTGCCATTCACCACCGCATTTCACACGCGTTTCCCCGAGGTGTTGAAAGCCGCCTTGCGAATTCCACTTTGGATCGGTTATGCCATCTTCAGGCATTTTCACAAGCCATCTTCGGGTGTTTTGGTGCCCACACACGGCGTGATGCGCTTGTTGGAGGGCTGGGGCTTTAAGAATTTACGCAGCTGGACGCACGGCGTCGATATGCGTTTGTTCAGTTATGAAGAAACGGTGGCGCACCATCCAGACCTTGATGATCTGCCACGACCCATTGCCTTGTATGTGGGCCGCGTGTCTTACGAAAAGAACATCGACAGCTTTTTGGCGATGCCTTGGCATGGCAGCAAAGTGGTCTGTGGCGTAGGCCCGCTGGAGAAAGAGCTGCAAGCTAAGTTTCAGCACGTGCGTTGGTTGGGCGTGCTACCTCGCGAAGAATTGGCACGTGTCTACGCTGCGGCTGATGTGTTTACTTTTCCCAGCCGGAATGAAACCTTTGGCTTGGTCATGCTGGAGGCGATGGCTTGCGGCACACCCGTGGCAGCCTATCCGGTGGATGGTCCTTTGGAAGTTTTACGGCCTGATAAGGACGATCCACAACACCGCAAGGGTGGGGTGTTGCACGAGGATTTGGCGTATGCCAGCTTAGAAGCTTTAAAAATACCTCGCTCTGAAGCGCGCGCGCAAGCTTTGTTATTTAGCTGGGATGAGTCCACGCGGTTGTTTGAGCAGCATGTGATTCGCATGGATCGCACACACGTTCAGGGGATGGAGGTCCATCCTTGAGTGCCCTTCATTTTTTGTCCAATGGTGTGAGCGATGCTTACTTTGAGTCACACCTGAAAGAGACGCATCGGTATTTAGATTATGGCGATGTGCGAGAGCACTTGTTGCCTGGCTTGATCGCATCGATTGACCCATTGCCGCAGCAAATAAATTTTCGCTTTTCATGTACCAATCGGTTTGATGGGCAATACCCCACGCTTCGACTCCAATGTCCCGTGGGTTTTGTGCCAGATGTGATCTGTATTGAATTCCCTCCGCGGCATGAGTTTTTTCATGTCAGACAGTCGTCACAAGAATTCAAAGTACAAGGTCTAGAAAATCTAGAAAATCATTTGCGTGTGCTTTTGATGATGGGGGTTGCACACTGGCAGCCACGATAAAAAATCAAATAATTGCGCATGACTCTCTGAGTCATTTTTTTTGACTCCCCGTCACCGAATTGACTTTTTTTCTTCTTATTCCTTTCATGATGTTCTGCAACCATGACGGCATTCAGGAGGAAATTTATGCGAGTCACAGTCATTGGTTCAGGCTACGTGGGGTTGGTTACAGGGGCATGTTTATCTGACTTGGGTTTCAAGGTGGTGTGCCTTGATAAGGATGAACATAAGGTCAAGATGCTGCAAGAGGGCGAGGTTCCTATCTATGAACCCGGGCTGAAAGAATTGCTGACACGCAACCAAGCCGATGGCCGTATTCGATTCACTGATGATGCAAAAGAGGCCATTGACCATGGCGATATTTTGTTTATCGCCGTAGGCACGCCAGCGCAAGAGGATGGCTCGGCAGATTTGGCGCATGTGCTGTCAGTGGCTTCCATGATCGGACGTCATATAAAAGACTTCAAACTGATCGTGAACAAATCCACTGTGCCGGTAGGAACCGCAGATCGTGTCCGCGATGCTGTGCGTCATGAACTGACGCAACGCGGCATGTCGATTGACATGTTTGATGTGGTCTCAAATCCTGAGTTCTTGAAAGAGGGGGCAGCGATTGATGATTTCATGCGCCCTGACCGAATCGTGGTGGGTGTGGATGCGGGTATTCATCATGAAAAGAGTCAGCGCATGATGGGTGACTTGTACGCCAGTTTTAACCGCCACCATTCGCGCACAGTTTGGATGGATGTTCGCAGTGCCGAGCTCACCAAGTACGCCGCCAATGCGATGTTGGCCACGCGCATTTCCTTCATGAATGAAATCGCCAATTTGGCGGATGCCCTAGGTGCCGATGTAGATCAAATTCGTCGTGGCATTGGCGCAGATAACCGCATTGGCTACAGCTTCTTGTACGCCGGTTGTGGCTATGGTGGCAGCTGCTTCCCCAAAGACACACAAGCCTTGGTCAGCACCGCACAGGCCCATGGCCATCACATGCAAGTGGTCGCGGCCACAGAGCAAGTCAATGAGCGTCAAAAAACCTTGTTGGTCGATCGCTTGGTCAAACGCTTGGGTGAAGATTTGACAGGAAGAAAAATCGCCGTGTGGGGTTTGGCCTTCAAACCCAATACCGATGACATGCGTGAAGCCCCTAGCCGTGTGGTCATCAAGAGCCTGCTCCAACGGGGTGCGACAGTGACAGCCTACGACCCTGTGGCAGGACATGAAGCCATGACAGCCTTGAGGTTAGATTGCGCAGGTCAAGAAGGCTTGCTGAACCACTTCACGCTCGTCGCGCATGATATGGCGGCGCTTGAGGGGGTCGATGCGTTGATGATCTTGACGGAATGGAAGAATTTTCACAATCCCGACTTCCAAGCCATGAAGCTGAGCATGCGTACGCCTTACATCTTGGATGGACGCAATCTGTACAACCCTGATGCCTTGGCTGATTTGGGTATCGCTTACCAAGGTATCGGTCGTCGCAACGAACTGATCAACTTGGCGGTGGATCCCTT
>CANGML010000030.1 GCA_947454585.1 Comamonadaceae bacterium | reverse complement strand
GCACCTGGACGAGCACTACGCCCTGTATGGCGAGCGCACCGGTGTGCGCAGCGCCCGCAAACACATCGCTTGGTACATCCGCAGCTTGCCCGGTGGCGAGGCGTTTCGCCAACACATGAACACCTTAGAAGACAGCGCATCGCAACACCGCGCCGTGGCTGCCTTCTTCGATGACTTGGCCCAGCGTCACGAGCGCTTGCCTGAACCTCTTTTATCTGAAGAACCCTTAGCTTTGCATGAGTAAAAAACACATTGAAGAGGTGGTGCGTGCCAGCCTCGAAACCTATTTCCGCGACCTCAAAGGCACCGAGCCCGACAACATGCATGACATGATGGTGCGCGTGGTTGAAAAACCGCTCCTCGAAGTGGTGATGCAGCACGCCGACCACAACCAGTCACGCGCCGCTGAATGGCTGGGTCTGAACCGCAACACGCTGCGCAAGAAATTGCTCGAACACAAACTCATCAAATAAGACTGCATGCCCATGAAAGCCCTCATCTCCGTCTCTGACAAAACCGGCATCGTCGAACTCGCGCGTGACCTGCACGCCTTGGGCGTGGGCCTGATCTCCACCGGCGGTACCGCCAAGCTCTTGGCCGAGCAAGGCTTGCCCGTGACCGAAGTGGCCGAAGTCACCGGCTTCCCCGAAATGCTCGACGGCCGTGTCAAAACCTTGCACCCCAAAGTACACGGTGGTTTGCTGGCGCGTCGCGACACGCCCGAGCACATGGCGGCGTTGAAGGCGCACCACATCGACACGATTGATTTGCTCATCGTCAACCTCTACCCGTTTGAAGCCACCGTGGCCAAGCCCGGTTGCACACTGGCCGACGCGATCGAGAACATCGACATCGGCGGCCCCGCCATGGTGCGCTCGGCCGCCAAGAACTGGAAAGACGTGGGCATCGTCACCGATGCCAGCCAATATGCGGACGTGTTGGCAGAGTTGAAAGCATCACACGCGCAAGGCCAATGCAAACTCAGCGACAAACTGCGCTTTGCTTTGTCTGTGGCCGCGTTCAACCGCATCAGCCAATACGACGGCGCGATCAGCAACTACTTGTCGAGCGTGAACTTTGAAGCTGAAAAACTCAGCGACGACTACGTGCCAGAGCGTGCCCAATTCAGCGGCCAGTTCAACGAGCAGTACGTCAAAGTGCAAGACCTGCGCTACGGCGAAAACAGCCACCAGCAAGCCGCTTGGTATCGCGACTTGGCCCCCGCGTCAGGCTCGCTCGCCACGGGCGTACAGCTGCAAGGCAAAGAACTCAGCTACAACAACATTGCTGACGCTGATGCGGCTTGGGAATGTGTCAAGAGTTTTGATGGCTCAGCTTGTGTGATTGTCAAACACGCCAACCCCTGCGGCGTGGCTGTGGGTGCAAACCCACTTGAGGCCTACAGCAAGGCTTTCCAAACCGACCCCACCAGCGCCTTTGGCGGCATCATCGCTTTCAACCGACCGGTGGACAAAGCGGCTGCTGAAGCCGTGAGCAAGCAGTTCGTTGAAGTGCTGATGGCGCCCGACTTCAGCGCCGAAGCCCTCGACGTGTTCAAGAGCAAAGTGAATGTGCGCTTGATGAAAATCGCCTTGCCTGCCCACTACGGTGACGTGCGCAACGCGCTGGAAACCAAACGCGTGGGCTCAGGCCTGTTGCTGCAAAGCGCCGACAACCACGAATTGGCTTTGGCCGACCTCAAGATCGTCACCGTCAAGCAACCCACACCAGACGAGCTGAACGATCTGTTGTTCGCTTGGAAAGTGGCCAAGTTCGTCAAATCCAACGCCATCGTGTTTTGCAAAAACGGACAGACCCGTGGCGTGGGCGCAGGCCAAATGAGTCGCTTGGATTCAGCCCGCATCGCCAGCATCAAGGCCGAAGCCGCCAAGCTCAGCTTGCAACACACGGTGGTCGCGAGCGATGCGTTCTTCCCGTTCCGAGACGGCCTCGATGTGGTGGTGGACGCAGGTGCGACCTGCGTGGCGCAACCCGGTGGCTCGATGCGCGATCAAGAAGTGATTGACGCAGCCAATGAGCGTGGCGTGGCGATGGTGTTCACGGGGGTGAGGCACTTCAGGCATTGATCTTCTTTGTTTGTATTGGCATAATCTGCCAACGCTATCAATTAAGGATGTCGCCATGCCCACCCGCAATGTTGTGCTCACCGACCATCAGGCCTCTTTCGTGGAGGAGTTAGTCACTAGCGGTCGCTATCAAAACGCCAGCGAAGTGCTGCGTGAGGGGCTTCGACTCGTTGAGCAACGCGAAGCCGAAGATGCCTCCCGTCTAGTGGCGTTGCGATCTGCCGTACAGGCTGGCATCGCGGATATTGAGGCGGGGAGATTCAAGACCTTCGATTCCAAGGAGTCATTGCGTTTGCACCTGCAATCCATCACTGCCAAAGCGACTGCAGCTGCATGAGCCTGGTTTGGCGTGTGCGTCTGGTAGAACAAGCTGAGCGCGATCTGATTGGCATCATAGTTTGGACGGACGACAACTTTGGAGCACGACAGGCAATGGCCTATGCTGAAGCTCTATCGTTGGCGATCGAGGCTTTGCATGATGGTCCTGAAATTTTTGGGACCACGGCGCGTGAGGAAATAGGCCTAGGTATTCGAACCTTGCATGTGGCGAGGCAAGGAAGAAAAGGCCGCCATTTTGTGGTGTTCAGGACGGCACCAGAGCAAACAATAGACGTTCTGCGATTGCTTCATGACAGCATGGACTTGGCAAGACACTTGCCTTCGGCCCATGGGTGATTGATCTTTCCATCATTCATGGTAACAAGGCCGAATATGATCACGTGACAAGCGGTAAAGACAGTGCTGACGCAACAGACTCCCAGCCGGCACATCGGGGTGATCAAATGTTGTTTCTGCTTCAAGCATGCCCAATCTCACCATAACTGCACGCGATTTTAGATTTTGAACTGAGGTAAAGGACACGATTTCCGTTAATCCAAGCTGTTCGAAACCTATGCGAAGCGCACCGTTTGCTGCCTCCGTGGCAAAACCCCTACCCCAATGTTTTTTAGCCAAGCGCCAGCCAACTTCGACACATGGGGAGAATGCCAGTTCTGACGAAGGAATATGTAGGCCAACGCAGCCTATAAATTCATGTTCGGTTTTTGTTTCTACAGCCCAAAAGCCCCAGCCACGTTCTGCGATAAGAGTTTGACAGCGAACTGCCATCGCATCGCTTTCAGCACGGCTAAGAGGTGCGGGGAAGAACGCCATCACCTCTGGATCTGCGTTGAGCGCCGCGAAGGGCTCACGGTCGGCGGCGCACCACTGGCGTAACCGAAGCCGTGCCGTATCGAATTCAATGAGCTTGGGTGCTCCGCTTGAGAGAGGAGTTGTCATCGCATTAATAAATAAAAATTACTAACTGTATCAACGCTAGCCCATGTCACTTAGGCTTAATCATGTAGATGCTGGTAATATACAAAATATGATTGATTTGTCTGCCATTGTTGGTTTTGAATGGGACGCGGGCAACGAGCGCAAGAACGATGAGCACGGGGTTAGCATGGCTGAAGCAGAGCAGTTGTTCTTCAATGCTCCTTTGCTTTTGCTGGACGATGTGGCACACAGTCAAACCGAGGTTAGGTTTCATGCCCTAGGGCAAACGGATGATGGGCGCTTGTTGCACATCACGTTGACCTTGCGCCGCTCGGGTGAGTTGATTCGCGTGATCTCAGCCAGAGACATGCATAGAAAGGAGCGCAGTGTTTATGACCAAGCAGACAGCTAAGCAAGCTATTCCCCAATTCAAAACTGAAGCGCAAGAGCGTGCTTATTGGGAAGCTAACGACTCCACCACCCATGTGGACTGGTCAAAAGCACAAAAGGTCAAACTGCCTAACCTGCGCCCCAGCACCAAAACCATTTCATTGCGACTGCCCCAGCATTTGTTAGACAGCATCAAGGTGGCTGCCAACGCGCGCGATGTGCCTTACCAATCCCTGATCAAAGTCTGGCTGCAAGAGAAGCTGCGCAGCCACTGATCTAGATCATTCATAGTGCGACCACATACGTAAAACTTTGACGGTGCGCTGCTCTGAAAGTACTTCATACACAAGGCGGTGCTGAATATTGATGCGTCGCGAATAAGCGCCAGACAGATCGCCCACTAGCTTCTCGTAGGGCGGTGGGTTTTGAAAAGGGTTCTCTTGAATGATGGCCAGCAACTCTTGGGCTTTAGTTTTGAGCCCGCTAGCCACTAGCTTTTGCGCGTCTTTCTGTGCGTGCTTGGCAAAAACGACAATCCAACTCACCAGTCCAATTCCTTGGCGCAGGTATCGACGGGTTCGGCCATGCCTTCTTTGATCGACTCACGCATGCCTGGCACGGACAGCAAATAAAGCGTTTCCTGAATGGCTTGCCAGTCTTCTGCTGACAAGAGCACAGCATCATGGCGTTTGCCCGCAATGGTGATGGGCTGGTGCGATTCGGCGGCCTGGTCCATCAGGCGGTAGAGGCTGGCGCGTGCTTCGCTGGCGGTGAGTGTTTGCATGGTGAACTCCTAATTTTTATAGCGTACGTGAATCGGTACGTTTTGTCAATGCTCGCGATGACCTTTTGTTTCTGCCTTACGGCGACAATCACGCATGAATTTTTCTGTTTTGGGCCTCGCCCCCGCGCTCAAAAGCGCTGTGACCGACATGGGTTTGGCTCACCCCACACCCGTTCAGGTGGAGGCGATCCCCGCTGTGCTGCAAGGCCGTGATGTACTTGCCCAAGCGCAAACGGGCTCTGGCAAAACATTGGCCTATGTGCTGCCCGTCTTGCAGCTGCTGATGGCTACGGCGGCCTCGCGTGACGAGGCGCCTAAAAAACGCATCACCCAAGTGCTGGTGCTCGTGCCCACACGCGAACTCGCCACGCAGGTGAGCGATGTGCTGCGCGATTTGGCGCGGCCCCTCACACAGTCCATCAAAGTAGGCACCTTGTTTGGTGGCGTGTCCATGAACCCGCAGATGATGAGCCTGCGCAGCGGTGCTGATGTGGTGGTGGCCACGCCTGGCCGCTTGCTCGATGTGGTGGACCACAACGCGTTGAACTTGGGCCACGTGCAGCACCTCGTGCTGGACGAAGCCGACCGCTTGCTTGACCTCGGTTTTACTGAAGAGCTGCAACGTGTGCTCGCACTCCTACCAGCCAGACGACAAAACCTGTTGTTCAGCGCCACCTTCGCGCCCGCGGTGCAAGGCTTGGCTGAGGCAATGCTGCACAACCCAGCGCGTATCGCCATCGCCCACACCGAGGCCAACGCGCCCGACATTGCGCAACGTGCCCTTCAGGTGGATGAAAAAAGCCGCACGGCGCTGCTGCGTCACCTCATCACAACCCACGCATGGAAGCGTGTGTTGGTGTTTGTGGCCACGCGTTATGCCTGTGAGCATGTGGCCAACAAGCTCTACAAAGCAGGCGTGTTTGCCACCGCGTTTCATGGCGAGATGAGCCAAGGTGCGCGCCAAGACGTGTTGGCTGAGTTCAAAGAAGAGCGCTGGGAGGTGTTGGTCACCACCGACCTTGCGGCGCGTGGCATCGACATCGCGCAACTGCCCGTGGTGGTCAATTACGACTTACCGCGCTCTGCGACCGACTACACCCACCGCATCGGCCGCACAGGTCGTGCGGGGGCGCAGGGCGAGGCGGTGAGCTTTGTTACTGCCACCACCCTGGCGCATTGGCAGCTGATTCAAAAGCGTGTTCAAGTACAACTGCCGCTTGAAGTGCTGGAAGGGTTTGAGCCCACCGAAGTGCCACCGCCGCTATCACCGCTGAACGATGGTACGGGCGGCATCAAAGGCAAACGCCCGAGTAAGAAAGACAAGCTGCGCGCGCTGGCTGCACAAGCGCCGCAGCAAAAATCTTAACGGCCGTTAATCGTTGTTGTGATCATCCAAGCCGTCTAACGCATGACGCTCTTGGTACTCAAGTGCTTCACCTGCAGGGCGCTTGGCGCGCACGCCGTGCTTGGCCAAAATCTCGACATAAAACTGTTGGGCTTGCTCTTTAGCCGCGTTGTCAATACAAGTGATGAGGTTGGCTAAATGCACGACGTCGGCGGTGGCTTCGGTCAAGCCAAATTTGCAATCGAAGTCCCAAAAGTCCGCGCCTTCGGGCAGGTCGCGCCGACGTTCGCGTTTGAGGTATTTGCGAATCTCGTGTTTGATGGCTTCTAGCAAACGTTCGGGGTGTTTGCCTTCTACGTGAAGTTGGAATGTTTTTTTCATGAAAGTCCTAGTGGGGAAATGCGCCCGAGAAGGACGAGGGGGTGGGGCGCTTGCAGCCTTTACGGCGCAAGCTTGAATTTCACTTGGAAGGTGAGCGCGCTGTTGACGCGATCGCCGATTTTGGGAACAAAACTCACATTCAAACCAACGCGTGGCCCTTCAATCGCCAAGGTGGGAATGACGGCAGGAAACCAGCCGCCCTCACGCATCTTGGGGTAGCCATTGAAGGCACCTACAGCCACGCCCGCTTTGAGCGCGCCTAAGCGGTAGGGCATCACATAGGCACCAAGGTAGTGAGAAGTGGCCCGGTCGCTGTTTTCAAAAACGCCCGCGGTGAGTGAGTAGGTATCCGTGATGCCAACTTCGACACCCAAACCATGGTTGTTGTTGTTCAGGTTTTTTTCTTTGTCGAAGTGGTGCGAGTAAAAGCCTGGGTTCACCCACACCTCTGCTTGGGCTGAAGGTGCGAGTGCCGAGGCCATGCCAAGCGCCATCAAGAGTTTTTTCATAGCTGCGCAAATACCTCAGCCGCTGCTGCCACGGTTTGTGCAATGTCGGCCTCGGTATGCGCCGCGCTGACAAAACCTGCTTCATACAAGGCCGGTGCGATGTAGACACCGCGGTCGAGCAAGCCATGAAAGAGCGTGTTGAATTTAGGGCTGTCGCTGGTCATGACCTTGGCGTAGTTTTGTGGCAATTCAGGCAACAAAAAGAAACCAAACATGCCGCCTTGGCAATCCCCGCTGAAGGGCACACCGGCTTTGGCAGCGGCGGCTGTCAGACCATCCACCAAGCTGTGGGTGCGCGCACCCAGTGCTTCATAGAAACCAGGCTTGGCAATTTCGCGCAAGGTGGCCAAGCCGCAAGCGGTGGCGACCGGGTTGCCGCTCAAGGTGCCGGCTTGGTAGACCGGGCCGGTAGGAGCCAGCTGTTGCATGATGGCGCGGGGCCCGCCAAAGGCTGCCAGCGGCATGCCGCCACCAATGACTTTGCCCAGCACGGTGATGTCAGGTTTGAAGCCGGGGATGAGCTTGGCGTAGACGCTTTGTGCGCTGCCCAATGCCACGCGAAAACCCGTCATGACCTCGTCAAACACAAACAGCGCACCGTACTCGGTGCACAGCTCGCGGCAGCGTTTCATGAACGGCACGCTGGCGCGCACAAAGTTCATGTTGCCGGCGATGGGCTCGATCATCACGCAGGCCAACTCTTTGCCATGCAATGCGAAAGCTTCTTCAAGTTGCGCAACGTTGTTGTATTCAAGTACCAAGGTGTGTTGCACCACTTCAGCGGGTACGCCAGCGCTGGTGGGGTTGCCAAAGGTGGCCAAGCCTGATCCTGCTTTGACCAGCAGCGCATCGGCGTGGCCGTGGTAGCAGCCCTCAAACTTGATGATCTTGCTGCGGCCTGTGGCACCGCGTGCCAAACGCAAGGCGCTCATGCCCGCTTCGGTCCCCGAGCTGACCAAACGCACCATCTCCATCGAAGGCACGTGCTTCAAAATTTCTTCGGCCAATTCAATCTCACGTTCGGTCGGCGCGCCAAACGAGAAGCCATCAAGCGCTGCCTTTTGCACCGCTTCCAGTACCACCGGGTTGCCGTGGCCCAGAATCATCGGGCCCCAAGAGCCGATGTAGTCGATGTACTTTTGGCCGTTGGCATCCCAAAAATAAGCGCCTTGGGCGCGTTGCACAAAGCGAGGGGTACCGCCCACGGCGCGAAATGCGCGCACGGGTGAATTGACGCCACCAGGAATCACTTGGGCAGCGCGGTCAAACAGGGTTTGGTTCAAATCAGTCATGGTCTTTGAAAGTTAGTGTTTGGTTTCGTGGCGGGGGAGTGAGAAGTCGTCTGCGGTGGCGGGCAAGCCGTCGTTTTCTTCGGCATGGCCTTCGTCGTCGGTTTCTGCCCAAAACAAGCGATCGGGCAAGATCTGCCCCATGCCGGGTCGAAAGCCGCTGTTGAGGCTTTGGTCTAAATAGTTCAGGGCTTCGCGGGTGGCCAGCTCGAGGTCAGTGCCTGCCGCCAGCACCGCTGCCAAGGTGATGCTCAGCGTGTCACCCGCACCGGCAAAGATGGCGTCAAAGCGCTCAAAGCGCTCGCTCACCATCACGGTGTGAGCGGTGGCGAGTGCGTTTTCGATGTGTTGGTCTGGGTGGTTGATACCCGTCACCAGGACATAGGGCACGCCTACTTCGGCGGCAGCGCGGGCGATGTCGCGTGGACTGGGGCTTTTCTCGTTGCTCCAATCGGGCAGCAACCAGCGCCACAAGCTGTTGTGGTTGCCCACCAGCACCGTGGTCTGCGGCAAGATCAGCTCACGGAACGCGTCGAGGTAGGCATCAATTTGCTCGTCTTCCCACCACGACAAATTGGGCATGTAGGCGACCACGGGCACTTCGGCGTAGTCGGTGCTGATTTCGGCAATCACGCTCAGGTTTTCGGGGTTGCCGCAAAAGCCTACTTTGATGACCTGCACGCCCACATCTTCCAACACACTGCGGGCTTGTTCGGCCACGGCTTCTTCATCGAAGGCGATGTGGTCAAAAATTTCCGCGGTGTCGCGCATGTAGGTGCCCGTGACCACAGGTAAGGCATGGGCGCCTACGGACGCCGCAGCCAAGATATCAGCAGACAAACCCCCAGCACCACTGGGGTCGTTGGCATTGAAAACCAGCACGCAGGGCGGCGCACCAGGGGTTTCATCGGCGATGGCCAATTCGTGAGGGAGAGGGATGTTTTCTTGCGCCATGGGTGGGTCGATACAATGCATTTCATTCTATGCGTTGACGAAAGAAATACCGTGGCAAATACTTGGATGTGTCTGATTTGTGGATGGATTTATGACGAAGCGGCTGGCGCCCCTGAAGAGGGTATTGCCCCTGGCACAGCCTGGGCTGATGTGCCCATGAACTGGACCTGCCCCGAGTGCGGTGCCCGCAAAGAAGACTTCGAAATGGTGCAAATCTAAGCCTTATGGACTTGCGCGCGCAGTTTGAAAGCCATGTGTTGACCTTGTTGCGTCACCGCCCTGCGGTGGACATGCACTCGGCTCGCCAGCTCGAATTGCTGTGCCAGCGTCAGTTAGATGCAGAAACCATGGCTGGCTGGCGCACCTTTTGGTCGCTTGCGACCCATTTTTTCGAAGGTTTGCGCTTGGCCCCCTACCGCAGCATTGATGAGCCTGAAGCCAGCGCGGCGTCCCAGGTGTTGAGTGGTTTGCAGTTGCGTGAGCAGTTCAATGAGCACCACAAGCCGGTGGAAGATAACTTGCAAGTGATCAACCACCTGCTTTTTCTAGAGCAGGCCGATGTCATTTCGCAGCGCTTGGTGAACCTCCTCAATGATTGGTCTGAATCCCCCGAATCAGACTTACCGACCGAGGCGCAACTTGACGTGCAAAGCATGGCGCAACTCGCCCAAGATGTGCAGCTGACTGCGGTGCAACAGGTGGCCGATTCGTTGGCGACCCAGCTGGCCCGCCTGCGCGCCAAGCGCGTGGCTGATGACATCAAAACCAGCCTGAGCGGCGCCCAAGAAGTGAGCCGCTTGCTGCAGCACTTTGCCGTGGGCAGTGTGCGCGAGGCGCAGCCGAATGTGTTGGCAGCGCTCAGAGGTGAATAGCGCCTCTTCTTCATTCGCGAGTTACTTCTCTTTCTTCACCACCGCGTAGCGCTCGAGCGTGCGCGTGCGCGCCTCGGCGTGGTCGACGATGGGCAAGGGGTAATCACGCCCCAACACCACACCGGCTTCTGCTAATTCCATAGGCTTGGCCAACCACGGCGCGTGGATGGCTTTGTGATTGAGCTTCGCCAGCGCGGGCACATAGCGACGGATGAACTTGCCTTCAGGGTCAAACTTCTCGCTTTGGTTGGTGGGGTTGAAGATGCGAAAGTAGGGCTGTGCATCGCAGCCGCTGGAGCTGGCCCACTGCCAACCGCCGTTGTTGGCGGCGAGGTCGAAGTCGTTCAGGTGCTCAGCAAAGTAACGCTCGCCCCAGCGCCAATCGATCCCTAAATCCTTGGTCAAAAAGCTGGCCACCACCATGCGCAGGCGGTTGTGCATGTAGCCGGTTTGGTTGATTTGCGCCATGGCTGCATCCACCAGCGGATAGCCCGTGCGGCCCTCGCACCACGCAGCAAACAAGTCTTTGCCAGCCTTGTGGTGTTCCCACTTGATGGCGTCGTACTCGGGCTTGAAGGCACCCTTCACCACGCGCGGGTGGTGGTGCAAGATTTGGTGGTAGAAATCGCGCCAAATCAGCTCAGACAGCCAAGTCTCTGCACCCTTGGAGCCCGCCAACATGCGCTGGTAGGCGGTGGCGGCGAGTTGGCGAATCGACACCGTGCCAAAGCGCAAATGCACACTCAAGTAGCTGGGGCCTTTGACCGCGGGGAAGTTGCGCGTGTCGTCGTACTTGTCCATGCGGTCAAAGAAGTCCTCAAACAAGGCCAAGCCGCCAGGGCTGCCGGTGGGCACATGCAAGCTGCTGAGGTTGGTGGGCTCAAAGCCCATCTCGGCCAAGGTGGGCACGCTCACCTGATAGGCGGGAGGCCGCGGTGCCAAGGCTTTGATGTATTTGCCCACGGGGTAAGACTTTAAAAAATAGTCATTCACCTTTTGCAGCCACGCGTTTTTGTAGGGCGTGAACACGCCATAGGGCTTGCCCATTTGGGTCAGCACCTCGCTGCGTTCAAAAATGACATGGTCTTTGAAGGTTTGAAAACCAATGCCAAAGTTCGCCAAAGCGCCGCGCACTTGGGCGTCACGGGCCAGGGCGTCGGGCTCGTCGTCGTGGTTGGCAAACACCTCTTGCACGCCCAACTCATGGGCCAAGCGCGGCACTTCATCGGCGGCCACCGCATGGCGCACGATCAAGCCTGCGCCCGCTTGCCCAGCCACCGCATGCAGCTCGGCGTCCAGTGCGGCCAGCGATTCGCGAATGAACTCCACACGCCGGTCTTGTTTGGGCAGGCTGTCCAAGATGGCTTTGTCAAACACAAACACGCAATGCACCTGTTTGCAGCTTTTCAGCGCGTGGAACAACGCCGCGTTGTCAAACGCACGCAGGTCGCGGCGGAACCACATCAGCCCTTTGGCCACGTGGGGCGAATGATGTGAGGACTTAGACGGCTGGCTAGGCATGTTCACCCTTTAAAATTGGCATATGACCGCTGATTCTGCCTCCATCAACCTGACGCATCATTTTTTGATTGCCATGCCCGGTTTGGAAGACGCAGCTTTTGCCAAAAGCGTGGTCTATGTGTGTGAGCACAGCGAGCGCGGCGCGCTGGGCTTGGTCATCAACAAACCCAGCGAGTTGTCGATGGAGGGCTTGTTCGACAAGGTCGATCTGCCCCTGCACCGCCAAGACCTCATGACAGCCCCTGTGTTGCAAGGTGGCCCTGTGCACACCGAGCGCGGCTTTGTGTTGCACGATGCGATGGTGGTCGATGTGCCGCCTGATGAAGCGACGGCGCTGAGTGCCATCAGCAACCACGACAGCGACAAAGAATCGGTCTACGCCTCCACCATGACCATCCCTGGTGGCTTGGAGATGACCACCTCCAAAGATGTGCTCGAAGCCCTTTCGATGGGCGCAGGCCCCAAGCGCGTGTTGATCTCTTTGGGCTACTCGGCCTGGGGCGAAGGCCAGCTCGAGTCTGAGTTGGCCGAGAACAGCTGGCTCACTGTGGGTGCCGACATGGCCGTTATTTTTGACACGCCAGTGGACCAGCGCTATGAGCGCGCCATGAAGTTGCTCGGCTTGGAGTCGTGGATGCTTTCCAGCGAGGTGGGGCATTCATGAGCGAGGTGCTCGAAACCTTCCAATCTTTTCTCGCCTTTGACTTTGGCGTCAAACGCACCGGCGTCGCCTATGGCAGCCGTTTGCTGCGCGAGGCCCAGCCGCAAGCCACGGT
>CANGML010000029.1 GCA_947454585.1 Comamonadaceae bacterium | reverse complement strand
GCAGGGCATCAAGGCCCACAGGGCACCCAGCAGTACGGCGCCGCCATGGCGCAATTTGAGATGTGCGGTGGCCGCTTGCACGCGTCGCCAGATGCCGCGTCCGACGTCCTCTAGCCAAATGGGTTGCTCACCGCGCCAGAGTAATAAAAGCCCCACCATGAAAGCCACGATGTGCAGCAGCGTCCACAAGGGGCGGAATGCCGCCGACTGCGTACTCAACCATCCGACGCCCTGCATGGTGGCGGCGGCCAGGGCCCCCAAGGCGCTGTAGCCGATGATGCGCCCCAGCTGAAACAACAGCATGGCCGAGGTGCCCTGCCCGCCCGATTGTTTTTGCGCGGCGCGGCCGATGCCCGCACAGGCGGCCCCACACATGGCTAAGCAGTGCGGCCCGCCCGCCAGTCCCATCAGAAGAGCGGTGAGGGCCAGAGTTGTGTTCATCAGATGATTTTAGAGAACCTGGCGCGGTTCTTGTCGGCTTGCAAATACCGATCAAACACCATGGCCACGCCACGCACGAAGAACCAACCCAGCTCGGTCACGTGGATACCTACCTCGTCAAGCACCACCAAACCTTGCGCTTGCATGCCAGCCAAGGCTTCTAACTCCACCGCGAAATAGGCTTTGAAGTCCACCAAATGCGACAGCTCGACGGACTCGAACAACACACTGCCCTGACACATCAAGGCCATGATCACGGTGCGTCGCACCAAGTCATCACGCGACAAAGCCATGCCCCGTGCGACCGGTAAACGCCCTTGGTTCAGCAGGTCGTAATACTCGTCCAAGGTTTTGACGTTCTGACTGAAGGTCGCCCCCACACGACCAATCGAGGACACCCCCAAGGCAATCAAATCGCAATCCGGTTGGGTGCTGTAGCCCTGGAAGTTGCGGTGCAAACGCCCTTGACGCTTGGCGATGGCCAATGCGTCGGTGGGCAAGGCGAAGTGGTCCATCCCCACGTACACATAGCCAGCAGCCATCAAGACGCGCATGGCGCTGGACAACATCACCAGCTTGGAGGCTGCGGGTGGCAAGTCTTGCGCGTGGATGCGACGTTGGGGCTTGAAGCGCTCGGGTAAGTGCGCATAGGCATACAGCGCCACCCGATCAGGACGCAGCGTCACCACTTGGGCGAGGGTGCGCTCAAACGTTTCGGGGGTTTGCATGGGCAGTCCGTAGATCAAATCCACGTTGACGGATTCAAACCCCAACTCACGAGAAATGCCCAGCAAATCAAAGACTTGCTCGGCAGGTTGGATGCGGTGCACCGCTTTTTGCACGGCGGGTTCAAAGTCCTGCACGCCAAAGCTCAAGCGATTGAAACCTTGCTCTGCCAATGCCGCCAAGCGATCGCGATGGACGGTGCGGGGGTCGATCTCGACCGAGTATTCGCCCCCAGCAACCAAGTTGAAATGACGACGCAACATCGACATCAGCTGCCCCAATTCCGCATCGCTTAAAAACGTCGGGCTGCCGCCGCCCAAATGCAGTTGCGACACCACTTGCCCTTGGCCCAAACGAGCCACATTGAGGTCCACCTCTCGCGCGAGGTAGCTCAAATACTCGGCGCCTCGCTCATGGTGCTTGGTGATGATCTTGTTGCATGCGCAGTAGTAACAAAGCGATTCACAAAAGGGAATATGCACATACAAGGACAGGGGATAGGCTGTGGCACGCAAACCATCCCGACGTTGCTCAAGGGCTTGCAGGTAGTCAGCCTCACCAAACGCCTCCACAAATCGATCCGCTGTCGGATACGAGGTGTAACGTGGCCCCGCCACGTCGTAACGCTGTAAGAGTTCAGGATTGATTACAGGGGTAGTCATAAGTTACGTGTCAAATTTGCACTTCATAATAGGCGGCGAGTGCAACTGACAAGTTGACCTGCATCAACACAACTGACTGAACGACGCCATGAATTCCACCAGTATCAAAGTCGCCTGCTCTAACTGCAATTTGCGTGAACTCTGCATGCCCCTCGGCCTGAGTGACAGTGAAATGGAGCGCGTCGATGATGTGGTGGCCACGCGCCGCAAAGTGGCGCGCGGCCAACACTTGTTCAGCCATGGCGACAAGTTCAACGCCTTGTTCGCCATCCGCACCGGCTTCTTCAAGACGCGTATCTCCTCAGAGGATGGCCGCGATCAAGTGACGGGGTTTCAAATGGCGGGGGAAATCATTGGCCTCGACGGCATCGTGAGTGATCAACACACCTGCGATGCCGTGGCCCTCGAAGATGCCGAAGTGTGTGTGATGCCGTTTGACCGGATTGAAGAACTGTCGCGCGAAATTACATCTTTGCAACGCCATGTCCACAAGATCATGAGCCGCGAGATCGTGCGCGAAAACGGGGTGATGATGTTGCTGGGCAGCATGCGCGCAGAAGAGCGCCTGGCGGCCTTTTTACTCAACCTGGTGCAGCGCTTGCATGCGCGTGGTTTCTCGCAATCGGAGTTGGTGTTGCGTATGACACGCGAGGAGATCGGCAGCTACTTGGGACTGAAGCTAGAAACGGTCAGCCGCACGTTCTCTAAATTTGCTGAAGAGGGCATGGTTGAAGTGAAACAACGCCATGTGCGCATCTTGAATGCCGATGCCTTGCGCTTGATCGTGAACGCGACCAGTTGCCAGCCGCTTTAACTAACTTCAGACGGCGATATCGACAACAAGGTCGTGAGGGCGCTAGAGGCGCCAGTGATGGCCCAAAACACAAAGAACGACAAGGTGTAAATACCTTGACGGGACATCTCAATCGGCTGACCCAACCAGTGAATGTCGTGCGGATCGACCATGGCGAAAACCAACATTTCCAACACACCTGCCACCAAAAAAGCAGGCCAAGCAATCCACATCATTCGTTGCGCCAACATCTGAATTCTCCTCAGAATAAATTCACGTCAGTTTAGGCCTAGTCGATGTCTCTCGATCAAGGGGTTTTCAATGATTTCTCTGGTGAAGCTGGCACATGGGTCGGCGTGACGACATGGTTACGTGCTTGCATCGCCGGGGCTAACTGCAGGTCTTTCTCGGCAGCCAAGGTTTTGTTGATCTCCAAACCTCGCCGGTAATAGTCCTGCGCGACCACGGGGTCAGGCACACGGATAGCGATGACGAGCGTCACAAATCCGGCCACGATCACCGCGAAGGGTCCCGAAAGGATGAGCCAAACATGGCCGTATTTCCACCAAGGCTGGGTATCGGTTGTGACTTGTTGCATAGCGTTTTACCTGGGCACAATAAAGACAGATTTCTCGACCACAAAGTCATCCGAACCTAGGGCCTGAATTTCAAACATGATTTTGTGCGAGCCACCTTCGACCGAGCCATAAGGCACATCCGCTCGCAACACAATCCAACGCGCCTCGGCAGGGTCCACCATCACTTGGGTCTCACTGGTGATTTTCAAATGGGGCAAACCCGTCACAGACAAACGGTAGGTCTGAACACGCTCGGCGGCGTTCATGATCTGTAGCCGATAGACGTTCTCTAAGGTGCCGTATTCGGTGATGCGCGACAAGGTCGAGCGGTCACGCACCACATCCACCTTGAACGGGGTGCGGAGGCCTAAGGACACCAGCAGCCCCAAGGTGACGGCCACCAAGATCATGCTGTAAATCTGAATGCGCGGGCGCATCAAACGTTGCCACATTTGCTGCGGCGTCCAGTGGTTGTCCATCGCGTTTTGTGTAGAGTAGCGCACCAAGCCACGGGCATACCCCATTTTGTCCATCACGGTATCGCAAACATCAGCGCAGGCACCACAGCCTATGCACTCGTATTGCAGCCCGTTACGAATATCAATCCCCGTTGGACAAACCTGTACGCACAAGGTGCAGTCCACACAAGCACCGAGATGCAAAGCCCCTACCTCTGTCTTTTTGGAACGTGGGCCACGCGGCTCACCGCGTTCTGTGTCGTACGTGACGATGAGTGTGTCGTGGTCAAACATGGCGCTTTGAAAGCGCGCATAAGGGCACATGTATTTGCAGACTTGTTCGCGCATAAAGCCAGCATTGCCATAAGTTGCACAGGCGTAGAAGAACACCCAGAACAACTCCCACGAACTCATGTGGGTGAGGAAAAACGACATGGCTAATTCACGGATAGGTGTGAAGTAGCCCACAAAGGTGAAGCCCGTCCAGATCGAGAAGAAGATCCAAATCAGGTGCTTGTACCATTTCTTCACCAGCTTCTCTAAAGAGAAATTTGCATCGTCTAAACGCATGCGGGCTGAACGATCGCCTTCTACTTTGCGCTCGATCCACAGAAAAATTTCGCTGTACACGGTTTGTGGGCAGGCATAACCACACCACAAGCGCCCCGCCACAGCGGTAAACAAAAACAAGGCCAGGGCCGAGATCACCAATAAGCCGGTCAGGTAAATGAAGTCTTGCGGGTAGAGCACCAAACCAAAAATATAAAACCGGCGCGAGGCCAAGTCGAACAGCACCGCCTGACGTGTGCCCCACTCCAACCAAGGTAAGCCATAAAAAAACAGCTGTGTGAGGACCACAAAAATCCAGCGCCAATACGCAAAAACACCCTCGACAGAGCGAGGGTAGATTTTTTTCGATGCCGCATACAGCGAGACCATCGCCTCGTCCGCGGCGCCTACAGGCTCTGGAACGATGGGAATGGTCTTGCGCAGCGGAGCGTTGTCAGCGGAGTTCAAAATGAATTACTGAGCGCCAACAGGTTTGTTGTGCGACAACCCCCACACATAGGCCGTCAAGACATGGATTTGTGATGTGGTCAAACGGCCTTCTTGCGCTGGCATTTGGTTGACCTTGCCTTTGTTGATCATGGCAGTGATGGCTTCTTCGCCCCAACCGTGCAACCAGATTTTGTCCGTCAAGTTGGCAGATCCTAGGGCTTGCATGCCCGCACCATCAGCACCATGGCAAGCCGCACACGCGCCAAACTTTGATTTACCCAAAGCAGCACGCACCGAGTCGTGTGGGCTGCCTGACAAGCTCAACACATAGTGCGACACATTACGGATGTCGTCAGGCGTACCAACTGCAGCAGCCATCGGGGGCATTTGACCGATACGACCTTTGGTGAGGGTCTCTTTGATCTTGTCGGGTGTACCACCATGCAACCAATCGTTGTCGGTCAAATTAGGAAAACCCTTCGAGCCGCGTGCGTCCGAGCCGTGACATTGCGCGCAGTTGTTCATGAACAAACGCTCACCCACCGCCATGGCTTTGGGGTCTTTGGAGAGTTGCTCAGGTTCTTGCGCATTGAATGCGGCATACAAGGGCTCAAGCGCTTGGTTGGCTTTGGCCACTTCTGCTTCGTATTGCCCCGCAGAGCTCCAGCCCAATTTGCCGGCAAAGCTGCCCAAACCTGGGTAGGCCAGGCCATACACCGCGGCAAACACCATGGTGATGATGAACAGCCACAACCACCAACGTGGCAGAGGGTTGTTCATTTCGCGCAGGTCTTCATCCCACACATGGCCGGTTGTGCCGTCTTCTGTGCCGTGCGAAGAAACTTTCACCTTGGCAGAGAACCACAACAAAAATGCGCAATAGACGATGCCGAGGATGGAAATGGCAGATACAAAGATCGACCAAAAATTACTTGTGAAATCACTCATGATTCGATTCCTTTACAAAGACCGCTCGGCCTTAGTCTTGATCGAGGGGCAACTTGGACGCTGCCTCAAAATCTTCTTTGTTACGTCGGGAAAAAGCCCACACCATGATGCCCACGAACACGGCAAATGAGAGCACCGTGGTCACAACGCGCAGATCATTGACATCCATGGGTTGACTCCTTATTTGAGGGCGAGGCCCAAGCCTTGCAGATGAGCAATCAACGCGTCCAACTCGGTTTTACCCTTGACGTCTTCTTCTGCTTTGGCAATGTCTTCGTCCGTATAGGGCACACCGACTTTGCGCAATGCCTTCATGTTGGCGGCTACTTGTGTCCCATCCACCCCGTTCTTGGCCAACCAAGGGTATTCGGGCATGTTGGACTCAGGCACCACATCGCGTGGGTTGTTCAAGTGAACACGGTGCCATTCGTCGCTGTACTTGCCACCCACACGCGCCAAGTCTGGGCCGGTGCGCTTGCTGCCCCATTGGAAGGGGTGGTCGTACACCGACTCGCCAGCCACCGAGTAGTGGCCATAACGCAGTGTTTCTGCGCGGAAGGGACGAATCATCTGCGAATGACAGTTGTAGCAACCTTCTCGGATATACACATCACGGCCCGCCAACTGCAATGCGGTGTAGGGCTTGACGCCAGTGACGGGCTCTGTGGTGGACTTTTGGAAGAACAGGGGCACGATCTCGACCAAGCCACCAAAGGCCACGGCAATCAAGATCAGCACGATCATCAAAAAGTTATTGGTCTCCACGCTCGCGTGGGAGAAGCCTTTGGCATTGTTATCAGACATTTATTTCTCCTCAGGCGTGGGCAGGTGCTGGAATAGCCACGGTCGCGGTGTGACCGCTGGTCGCTGTTTTCACGACGTTCCACAACATGATGAGCATGCCGGCCAAGTACAACAGACCACCTCCCACACGAATCACATAGAAGGGGTAAGTGGCTTTGACAGACTCCACAAAGGTGTAAGTCAAGGTGCCGTCAGCGTTGATGGCGCGCCACATCAACCCTTGCATCACGCCGGCAATCCACATCGCTGCGATGTACAACACGATGCCGATGGTGGCCAACCAGAAGTGAACCTCAATCGCCTTCACGCTGAACATGTCTTTGCGCCCAAACAACTTAGGAATCAAGAAGTAAAGCGAACCCATCGACACCAAGCCCACCCAGCCCAAAGCACCGGAGTGCACATGACCCACCGTCCAGTCGGTGTAGTGGCTCAAGGCGTTCACAGTTTTGATGGCCATCATGGGGCCTTCGAAGGTGGACATGCCGTAGAACGACAAGGACACGATCAAGAAGCGCAGGATAGGGTCGTCACGCAGTTTGTGCCAAGCGCCAGACAAGGTCATGATGCCGTTGATCATGCCGCCCCAGCTTGGCGCCAACAACACGAGGGAGAACACCATGCCCAAGGACTGCGTCCAATCAGGCAAGGCGGTGTAGTGCAGGTGGTGAGGACCGGCCCACATGTACGTGAAGATCAACGCCCAGAAGTGAACGATGGACAGACGATACGAATAGACAGGGCGACCTGCTTGCTTGGGGATGAAGTAGTACATCATGCCCAAGAAGCCAGCGGTCAAAAAGAAGCCCACCGCGTTATGGCCATACCACCACTGCACCATCGCATCTTGTGCGCCCGCATAAGCCGAGTAAGACTTCATCATGCCGGAGGGAATGGCGGCGCTGTTGACGATATGCAGCAAAGCCACTGCAATGATGAACGCCCCATAAAACCAGTTGGCCACATAAATGTGTTTGACCTTGCGAGTCCCGACAGTGCCGAAGAACACCACCGCATAAGCCACCCAGACCACCGCGATCAAGATGTCGATGGGCCACTCGAGTTCGGCGTATTCCTTACCTTGGGTGAAGCCCAAGGGCAAGCTCACCGCGGCCGCCAAGATCACCAACTGCCAACCCCAGAAGGTGAAGGCAGCCAACTTGGGCAAGAACAAGGCGGTATGACAGGTGCGTTGCACCACGTAATAGCTGGTGGCAAACAGGGCACAACCGCCGAAGGCGAAGATCACGGCATTGGTGTGCAAAGGGCGCAAGCGGCCGTATGTCAACCAAGGGATGCCAAAGTTCAATTCTGGCCAAGCCAACTGGGACGCAATGATCACGCCCACCAACATGCCAACCACGCCCCAAACCACCGCCATGATGGAAAACTGCCGAACAACGGTATCGTCGTAAACGGCTTGCTGTGATGAGTTCATCGGTCACCTTTCATTTTTCGAATCAGTATCCTCAAATCAGCCCAAGGCCTTATTGATTCAGATCAATCGTCGTGAAGAATACGCTCGCCTTCTTGCTCCACGCTGTCAAATTGACCTTTGTGAATGGCCCACCAGAGCCCCCCCAAGATAAACAGGACCAACAGCACAGACAGCGGGATCAATAAATACAAGATATCCATCAACTTCCTTTGGTGAGTCGTAAAGCATTCACGACGACAAACAACGAGCTCAGCGCCATACCTAAACCAGCCAGCCAAGCAGGCAACCAGCCCACCACCGCCAAGGGCACACACAAGGCGTTGTAAGCCGCAGCCCAGACCAAGTTTTGTTTGACCACCCGCAGGGTATGCCTGGCCAACTTGACGCTTTGCGCCACCACCAACAAACTGCCGCCCATCAACACCAAGTCAGATTGGGACTGCGCCAATGGCACGGCATTGCCAAAGGCCATCGACACATGCGCCCCTGCCAGCACCGGACCATCGTTCAGGCCATCCCCCACCATCGCCACTTTCGCGCCTTGGGCTTGTGCCGCTTGCAGATGCACCAGCTTGTCGTGCGGGGTGCAAGCCCCCCAAGCCTCGGTGATGCCCACTTGCTGGGCGACGTGCCCCGCAGACTCGGGACGATCGCCAGACAGCAACCAAACCCGCACACCTAAATCTTTCAAGGCTTGCACCGTTTGGGCGGCGTCAGCACGCACATCTTCAGACAGTTGCCAGCTCGCTAACCACTCGGTTTCGGTGCACAAGTGTACGTGGCAGAGGCTTGCTATTGCGGGTATACCCTTAGTTTGAGGTGTGCAAAAAGCGGCCGATCCCAAGCGCAGGCGGACTTGTCCCTGCGACTGCGACTGCCACTGCCCCTGCAAACCTTGGCCGATGATTTCTTGGATATCCGTGACCGCAGCAGGTGAAGGCTCAGACAGGGCCTCGTGCGCTTGAACCAGCGCGCGCGACAAAGGATGAAGCGAATGACGCGCCAGTGCTGCTGCCAACGCCAATGCCGTTTCAGGGGTGATGCCGTCCGCCGTCAAGGTTTGCGTGACCCGCTGACCGTCTTGCGTCAAGGTGCCGGTCTTGTCAAAAATCAAGGTGTCTACATCAGCCAAAGCCTCTAAGGCTTGGAGGCGGCGCACCATCACGCCGCGTCGCGCCAGATTTCCCGCAGCAGCCAACATGGCGGCCGGTGTGGCCAGCGACAAGGCACAGGGACACGTCACCACCAGCACGGCCACCGCCACCATCAGCGCATGGCTGGGGTTGGTCGGCCACCACCAGAGGGCCGACAGCGCTGCCAACAGCAACACCCCCATCAAAAAGGGCTTGGCGATTCGGTCTGCCAATTGCGCTAAACGTGGTTTTTGTAACGAGGCGTTTTCCATCAGCGAGACGATTTGCGAAAACTGTGTGCCCTCACCCACCTGCGCCACGCGCACGACCACGATCCCGCTCAGGTTGTGGCTGCCCGCCACCACGCGGTCGCCCACACCACGCGATTGCGGGCGCGACTCGCCGGTCAACAACGCCTCGTCCGCCAAGGTTTGCCCTTCCACAATCACCCCGTCCGCAGGAAAGCTTTCGGACGGCGAGATGCGGATCACATCGCCCCCCCTCACACGACGCACCGCCACGCGTTCGTAATCGCCCTCCGGGTTTTGGCGCTCAACGCTGTCCGGTAAGCGATTCATCAGCGCTTCTAATGCGCCTGCGGTCCGATCGCGCAAGCGCAACTCCAGCCAACGTCCGGTGAGCAGGAAGAAAACAAACATGGTCAAGGAGTCGTAGTACACCTCGCCACCCAACACACCGTTGGGTTCAAACGTGGCCGCCGAGCTGAGCAAAAAGGTGATGAGCATGCCCAGGGCGACAGGCAAGTCCATGCTGATACTTAGACTTCGCAGATCACGCAGGGCATTGCCAAAGAAGGGGCCGCATGAGAAAAAAACCACGGGCAGCGTGAGCACCCACGAGGCCCAGCGCAACAAATGGACCATGTCAGGGGTGATGTCCCCCTCACCTGCCACGTAGGCAGGATAGGCGTACATCATCACCTGCATCATGCAAAAGCCCGCCACCAGCCAACGCCACAAGGCGCGTCGGCTTTCTTCGTGTCTGGCCTGTCGTAACGCGCTGTCAGCGGCGGGCAACGCCGCGTAGCCGGCTTGGACGATGGCGGCCATCCATCCTGAGGGTTTTACATGCTGTGCCGACCAAACCACCTTGGCACGGTGTGTGGCGGCATTGACATCGACCGCGGTCACACCGGGAACGGCCAACAAAGCTTCCTCAAGGGTGAAGGCACAAGCGGCGCAGTGCATGCCCTGAATGACCACATGAGAATCCCAACAGTCGTCACTGGCAGAGATGAGGGATGAAGTGTGGGGTTGGCTAAAACGCAACCACTCTTGGCGGTCATCCAGCAGCGTGGCCCATGAAGAATCAGATTGCATAAGTTTGTAGCCTAACGGCTTGTTCTTAACGTAGCTTGACATGCATCAACATCTCTTGGCGCTTATGCATTAAGCTGAAGACGCAACTAACACAAGGAGCAGTTTATGTACAAACGAATTTTGGTCGCCACCGATGGTTCAACATTGTCAAAAAAAGCGATCACCAGCGCGATCGAATTGGCTGCTTTGAGCGGGGCAGAATTGATCGCCGTGAAAGTGACACCGCGTTACCCACAAAGCTACTTTGAAGGTTCACTGCCCCTGAGCGCCACAGAAGTCACAAAAATTGAAAAGGCGTGGACTGACGGCGCACAAAAAGTATTGGATGCTGTCGTCAAAGTCGCCAAAGCCAAGGGCGTGAGCACCAAGGCGGTGGTGGTCAAGTCAGACATCGTCTCTGAGGCTTTGATTGCTGCGGCTAAAAAACACAAAGCAGACTTGATCGTGATGGCCTCGCATGGCCGCCGTGGCATCAAGCGCTTGCTGTTGGGCAGCGAAACACAGCAGGTGCTGACACATGCCCATGTGCCGGTGCTGGTGCTGCGTTAAACACAGCCGCCTTCACATCAGGAAGCGAGGCGTTGCTTCGCTTCTTGATACTCACGCTTGAGGCGTGCAACCAACGCGGCTGCAGGCACCACCTCTTTGATGACACCGATGCCTTGGCCGCAGCCCCAGATGTCTTTCCAGGCTTTCTGGGCGCCGCCCCCAAAGTTCATTTGGCTGGGATCGCTCTCGGGCAGGTTATCGGGATCTAAACCCGCATTGCGAATAGAAGGCGCTAAGTAGTTGCCATGCACGCCTGTGAACAAATTGCTCAACACCACATCGTCTGAGCTGCTGTCGACCACCGCTTGCTTGTAGGCCTGCGAAGCGCGGGCTTCGTCGGTGGCGATAAAGGCAGAACCAACGTAGGCAAAGTCTGCGCCCATCGCTTGGGCCGCCAAAACAGCACCGCCCGTGGCAATCGAGCCGCTCAGGGCAACTGGGCCATCGAACCATTCACGAATTTCTTGGATCAAGGCAAATGGACTCTTCGCCCCCGCATGGCCGCCAGCGCCTGCGGCGACAGCGATCAAACCATCGGCGCCTTTTTCGATCGCCTTTTTGGCGAACTTGTTGTTGATGATGTCGTGCATGACGATGCCGCCATAGCTGTGCGCCGCGGCATTCACGTCTTCACGCGCGCCGAGCGAGGTGATGATGATCGGCACCTTGTATTTCACGCACAAGGCCATGTCGTGTTCAAGACGGTCATTGCTCTTGTGCACGATTTGGTTCACAGCAAACGGTGCAGCGGGTTGATCGGGGTGGTCACGGTTATAGGCAGCTAGCGCCTCTGTGATTTCAATCAGCCATTCTTCTAATTGCTCGGCGGGACGCGCATTCAAAGCGGGCATAGAGCCCACCACGCCGGCTTTGCACTGCGCAATCAACAGCTGGGGGTTGCTGATGATGAACAGCGGTGAAGCGATGACGGGAAACTTGAGCGATTGCAAGACGGGCGGTAGACGCGACATAAAAACCTTCGCTTTAGAAAGCGTCGAGGGCTAGCTCGGTCACGCTGTCAGCGCCGTCGACGATGCTGTCGCGCAGGCCTGGCACTTTGACCAAGATGTGATCGGCATAGAAACGTGCCGTCGTGATTTTGGATTGCATGAACACCGCGTCATGGCCTTTGGCCAGCTCCGCTTCGGCCACCAACAAGGCGCGTGCCATTTGCCAGCCTGCCACCAAATTCCCGGTGAGCATGAGGTAAGGCACGCTGCCTGCAAACACCGCATTGGGGCTGGCTTTGGCACCGGCCACCACAAAGTCGACCACGCTCAAAAAGGCTTCGCGGGCGGCCTTCAAACGCGCCGCCACCGCGTTGGCGTTGGCGCTGCCGCTCTTGTGCAACTCGGCTTCGGTATGGGCAATTTGCGCGGCGATGCCTTTGGCCGTTTGGCCACCATCGCGGCCTGTTTTACGACCAATCAAGTCGTTGGCTTGAATCGCGGTGGTG
>CANGML010000028.1 GCA_947454585.1 Comamonadaceae bacterium | reverse complement strand
TCGGGCCGCGTTATTGGATTACTGCCGTCGATCGGCCAACCCCGTGGGCCGTTTGATGCTGCATTTGTATGGCGTGACTGACGACACAGCGCTGGCACAAAGCGATGCCATTTGCACGGCCTTGCAACTCATCAACTTCTGGCAAGACCGTGCCGAGGACCTTCGCCGTGGCAGGGACTACTTGCCAGAAGGCCATCAGCTGGAAGATGAATTGCGCTTTGCGCGAGCGTTGATGCAGCGGGGTGCGCCCTTGGTTCACCACGTCGCAGGTCGCGCAGGATGGGAGCTACGTGCCATGGTGCAAGGGGGTTTGCGTATCTTGGACAAACTGGACCGACGCCCCACTGACATCGACCACCATCTGCTCAAGCGCCCCACTTTGGGCAAGGCAGACTTTGTGCCGATCGCATGGCGCTGCCTGCGCATGTGAAGAGCCAGGATAATCAGCCGCGACATGACACCTCAAGACTACGTTCAGCAAAAAGCCTCTGCCTCTGGCAGCAGCTTTTATTACGCCTTTTTGTTTCTGCCCCCCCCACGACGCGCAGCGATCACCGCTTTTTACGCCTTCTGCCGCGAAGTCGATGACGTGGTGGACGACGTCACCGATCCGGGGGTCGCGGCCAGCAAACTCGCGTGGTGGCACAACGAAGTGCACCAAGCATTTTCCGGTCACCCCAACCATCCCGTGATGCAAGCCTTGATGCCGTGTGTAGCGGAATTTGGCATTGAAGAACGGTCCTTGCAGTCGGTGATCGACGGCTGCGAGATGGACCTGACGCAAACACGCTACTTGGACTACCCCAGCCTCACGCGTTACTGCCATTTGGTCGCGGGCGTTGTGGGTGAGGTCTCAGCCCAAATTTTTGGTCAAACTGCCACAAACACAACCGCTTATGCGCACAAATTAGGACAAGCCTTTCAGCTCACCAACATCATTCGCGATGTCGGCGAAGATGCCTTACGTGGACGCATTTATCTGCCCGTTAACGAGCTGCAGCAGTTTGAGGTCAAAGCCCACGAAGTCTTGAACCGACTTGACTCAGATCGATTCCAAGCGCTCATGCGGTTTCAGGCGATGCGCGCGCATGCGCTCTATGACGAAGCCTTGTCACTGCTGCCCGCTACGGATTGGAAGCACCAAAAGCCGGGCTTGATGATGGCCAGCATCTATCGCACCTTGCTGCGCGAGATCGAAGCACAAAAGTTTCCCGTGCTCACACAACGCGTGGCGCTCACCCCACTGCGCAAACTGTGGTTGGCTTGGAAGATGCAGGCCTTGGGCCGCTTCTAACTACCCCGCAACGTGATGCAACTGACGATTGTTGGCGCAGGCTGGGCGGGTTTAGCCGCCGCCGTAGCGGCTACCCAAGCCGGATGGCGCGTCACACTGTATGAGGCCAGCACTGAAGCCGGCGGTCGTGCGCGTCGCTTGTCACAAAACTTTGCAGGACAGCCGCTAGACAACGGTCAACACATCTTAATTGGGGCTTACCGAGACACGCTCGCCTTGATGCGCACCGTCGGCCTAAACCCTGATGTGTTGTTGCAGCGTATCCCGCTAGACCTGCGTTTGCCTAACGGCGATGGTTTGAACTTGCCCAATTGGCCCGCACCGCTCAACGTGTTAGCAGGTCTTGCGCGTGCACAGGGCTGGACGCTGAATGACAAAGCGCGCCTGATCCAAGCGGCCTGGGGTTGGCAACGCGCGAAGTTTGCATGCCCCCTGGATTGGACGGTCGCCCAGCTTGTTGATGAAGCACGCATCACACCCCGCGTTGTGCGCGAACTGATAGAACCCCTTTGCTTGTCTGCCCTGAACACGTCTGTGCAAGCAGCAAGCGCCACGGTGTTTTTGCGTGTCTTACACGATGCCCTCTTGGCTGGCCCTGGCAGCTCCGACGTGTTGGTCCCTCGTGTCGATTTAGGTGCGATGTTGCCCGATGCTTGCCTGCAGTGGCTAAGCGCCGAAGGTGCCGAACTGCATCTAGGCCAGCGTGTGACTGCCGACATGCTGCAAGCCCTTCATCAACAAGCCTCGCACGACCATGTCACCCTGCTGGCCTGTCCGGCTTGGGAAGCGGCGCGTTTGACGGCAGACCTCGCTCCCCCATGGGCCAACACCTGCGCAAACCTGCAGCACAACCCCATCGCGACGGTTTACTTGCAATGTGCCGACCCAGGCTTCAGCGGGCTGAAACGTCCCATGGTGGCCCTGCACAGCGAAGCCCACGCCCCTGCGCAGTTTGTGTTTGACCGAGGTCAACTGAACCGGCAACCGGGTTTATTGGCTGCCGTGGCCAGCGCATGCACCGATGACCGTGATGCCCTCACCCAACAAACCCTCGCCCAAGTCCGTGAACAGCTGGGACTTTATGACCTAACAGTTGTTCAAACCGTGGTTGAAAAACGTGCCACTTTGGCCTGCACGCCCTTGCTAGAGAGGCCTCAGCCCAGCATCGCCCATGGCCTATGGGCCTGCGGCGACTACTTGTCTGGCCCTTACCCGTCTACGTTGGAAGGCGCGATTCGCTCAGGCCAACAGGTGGTCACACAGCTCAGCCAAATGGCGCACCGTCAACGGCTGAGCTGACGGGTGAGGCCAGTCGTGGCCTTGGGTGTTTACCCAAGCGGTTTGCATGCCGGCATTGAGCGCGCCCCACACATCGGTGGTGGCGTCATCCCCCAGATGCAACACGGCGTCTGCAGGTAAGTTCAACTCAGCTGCTGCGGCATGAAAAATACGCGCATCGGGTTTGGCCACGCCCAATTGACGGGCACTCAAGGCAGCTTTGAAATACGGGCCTGCGGCCGTGCGAAAAACATCCGCATTGCCGTTGGACAAGCCCACCAGCGGGTATCGGGCAGCCAATCGCGCTAAAGCCTGCTCAACCCCCTCATACAGCGTGACGTCTTGACGTGCAGCGAAAAACACCTCAAACGCTGGTTCTGCCAAATGCGGCGCATCACCAGCGCGCATCAAGCTCTCGCGAATCGCTTCTCGCTTCAAAAAGCTCAGGTCATGCGCCTTGTCGACGTGTCGCTGGTTCACCTCTGTGCGAATGCCTTTTTTAACCTCTGCGTTGGCACACAGCTGCGCTGTTTGCGGGGCATGCAAGGCCAGCCAGTCTTGCAGAACCACCTCGGCACGCGCGATCGTGGGCCAAACGGGCCACAAAGTGTCGTCAAGGTCCAAGGTTATGGCTTTTATTTTGGAAAGGTTCAGCATGCTGGGCGAGAATACCGCATCATGTTCAAACCTGCTTTTACCCCCGAGCCACCCTTTGCCCATGGACAAGCTGCCCAGACAGCGGTTCTGTTGTGCAACTTAGGGACACCCGATGCACCGACCGCGTCAGCGGTGCGCCGCTACCTTGCTGAGTTTTTGGGTGACCACCGCGTCGTCGAGATCCCACGCTTGCTCTGGATGGCTATCCTGCACGGCATCATCTTGCGGGTGCGTCCTGCCAAATCGGCAGCCAAGTACGCCAGCATCTGGACGGAAGAAGGCTCGCCCCTCAAAATTTGGACCACCAAGCAAGCGCAAGCCCTGCAAGCGATGTTCAACGCCCATGGCGAGTCAGTGACTGTGCGCTACGCCATGCGCTACGGCAACCCATCGATCGCGAGCCAACTTGATGCACTCAAGGCCGAAGGCTTCACCCGAGTGTTGATCCTGCCAGCCTATCCGCAATACTCAGGCACCACCACCGCCAGCGTCTTTGATGCGGTGTACCAGTGGGGTCTGCGCAGCCGTGTGCTGCCCGAATTCCGCTTCATCAACCACTACCACGATCACCCTGCCTACATTGAGGCCCTCGCCAAGCGCGTGCGTGCGCACTGGGCGGCAAAGGGGCAAGCTGACTTGTTGGTGATGAGCTTCCATGGCGTGCCCGAACGCACCTTGCACTTGGGGGACCCCTACCACTGTGAGTGCTACAAGACTGCCCGCCTGCTGGGAGAGGCTTTGGGTTTGACGAAGTCGCAATACAAAGTCACCTTCCAATCGCGCTTTGGTAAAGCCAAATGGCTAGAACCCTATACCGAACCCACGCTCATCGCGCTCGCGCAGCAAGGCGTCAAACGCGTGGATTTGATCTGCCCTGGCTTCACCAGTGATTGCTTAGAAACCTTGGAAGAAATTTCACAAGAAGCGCAAGAGGCTTATTTGCATGCCGGTGGCGAGACCTTCCACTACATCCCTTGCTTGAACGACAGTCAAACCTGGGTACAAGGCATGCACGCACTCAGCAAAGAACATATGGGTGGGTGGTCACTCACCCCCTCAGATACAGCGGCACTGGTTGCAAGCCGTGAAGCGGCCCTAGCATTGGGCGCGAAAAACTAAATCGAGATCAGAGGGGTTTGCTTGCCGCTGAAGCGGCAGGCTTTGCCGCAGGGGGCGCGGCGGGCACAACTGCAGGCATGGGCGTCGATGCAGAAACAATGGGGGTACTGGCGGCTGGCGCTTCAACACGGTCTGACGCGGCAGAAGCATTCGACGCCGCAGCATCAGCCGAACTTGCTGCTGTCTCCGCTTCCGCGGGCAACACTTGCAAGGGCGGAGGCGGTTCAGTCGCAGGCTCTTCTTGCTTTTGCATGTAAGCGGCTACGCCAATCGCAGCAGCAAACAACGCAGCGATGGCCCAGACAGAAGTTTTGGTTTTGGGCTCGTCTGCAACGGCAGGACTCGCCGACACGTCGTCCAGAGGCGCAGGCGTTTCAATCACAAGCGCTGGCTGCGTTTGAGCCGCCTCTTCATGCACGGCAGGTTGATCGTCTGTGCGCAAAAGCTCTGATTCGGCAACCTGAGCGGCAGCCGCTTCAGCTTCAACGGGCCCGGGACGGGCAAACACTTGCTCAGGTGAGAGTTCGAGGATACCGGCCAGCTTCTTGGCAGACGTCATTTTGACGGCGGGGCTATAAAAAGCGCTGGTGCCGCCCTCTTCCAGCTGACGGATTTGTTTGACCGACATACAGGCACGCGTGGCCATGTCGCCTATCACCCATCCACGGGCTTCGCGTCCCAAACGCAACAGCTCGCCGTTGATGTACAGATCGTCTTGGCTCATAAACAAACGCAGTGACTAGAAGTTGTGCGTTGATTACTTGACCAACAACAGTTCGCCCTTGATCGAAGCGCCCTTTTGAACTGACAAGGTTTGATAAACCACATGACCATCCACTGACGCGGATGAGGTGACGATCAGCTCATTGCAAGTGGCCGTACCTGAAAATTTACCTTTGATATGCAAGCTGCTGCATGTCACCACGCCTTCGACTTGACCGCGTGCGCCAATGGTGAGCTCGTCCACTTGGATTTGTCCGTTCAAGGCACCTTCCACATGAATCGCACCTTTAGCGGCAATCTCACCACGGAAAGAGAAGCCCTCGCTCAGAATAGAAGGCTTAGTGGCGGTAGTTGTGATCATTTCCATCATGCTATTTCTTGGAGTTAGTGGGGTTGCAGGAGGTGCGGCGACGACAGCTTGCTCAGGCGCTTGTTCGGCGTCAACTTCAACTTCGTCTTGAATGTCTTCGAGGTTGGACTCTGAAGCCGCATCTTGAGGAAGATTACCGCTGTTGGTTTTGGATTTGTTGAACATATTGTGCCGTCCGTATAACTTTTTGTGGGTTGACTGGATATCCACCAATCAAAATTTCCAAATGCAGGTGTTTGCCCGTTGAAGATGAACCTGTGCTGCCAATATTACCCAACACCGATTCGTTGGTCACTTTGTCACCCAATTTCACGTTGATGTTGGCCAAATGCGCATACAGCGATTCCACGCCATTGGTGTGGCGCACCACCACCGTATTGCCATACTGCGTATGGAACTGCGCCAACACCACAACGCCAGGTTTGACAGGGTGGACCTTTTCGTCGCCCGTTTGACTGAGCATATCCACGCCCGTGTGGAAATGTGTTTGGCCCGTCAAAGGATGGCGACGCACGCCGAAATCAGAAGTCACGCTGTAGTTGGGCACCGGCATGGTGCTAGGCAAAGCATACAAAACCTCACGCAAACCGCGGTTGGTTGACAGCTCATCAGCCACTTTGCCACGCAACAAGGGGTTGTTCTTGACATCGTCTTCTAAGTTGAAACCACCATTGGCTGCATTTTGCTGAATGATCTTGACGATCTTTTCAGTCAAACCTGATGCTTCCAACTGCGATTTCATAGAAACGTTTTCTTGCGAAACCGCCACCATGGAGGTGTCGACGAAGCGACGAATGCTCATGTCACGGTCACGAATCGTTTGCGCGAGTGACACCATTTGTTCGTCATTCAATGTCAGTTGCTCCGCCCCTTCGCTGTCCGAAGCGCTACTGAGCAAAGCTCGGTAAACCTCTTCATGCGAACGCTCCAGCTTGGCACGACTGAGCATCAAATTGACGCTGGTGACGAGCAAAATGAGAATCGACAACAACATGACGCCGGTAGCCAAGATGCCCCCACGCACAAAAATGCGCTGGACACGGGCACTGATGTTCAGGTAGTGAAGATCCCCGTTTTGCTCAAGAATGATCTTCGCGTCCTCGTACTGACGCGTCCAGCCGCTGGACACAAGTCCAGGGACAAGACGAGCGGCAGTAACGATACGGCGGAACATCTAAGTGCGGAGAATTAAGCAGCAGTTGAGCCGCCAACATTGACCACAGGGCCGTTAGCGTCTTGGCTCAAAGTACCTTCGATTTCGCCGCCTTTTTCAATCTCAATTTCTGAGTACTGAACCTTGCCAGCAATCTTGCCGGTGGAGCGAACGATCAAGCTTTTCTCAGAAATGATGGTGTTGTGGAGTTGACCACGAACATCAATAACTTTGGCAGAAACGCGGCCCGTGATCTTGCCTGTTGGGCCGATCAAAACCTCTTCTGCAGTTAAATCACCTTCAATCACACCATTAATGATGGCTTTTGAAGGCACAGTGAACGTACCTTTGACGACGACGCCGTCACCGATAACAACACTTTCGAGCGAATCAGATTGATTAGACATATGGACTCCTTCATTTCATTTTAGCCAATAAACTGACAAAAACTACATTTCTGAAGGCTCATTGTTGTTTATTTGTTTAAAAAAATGCATTCAAAGCAAGTACTTAGCGTATTTTTTGCAAGTAGTACATAACTCACCAGCAAGGAAAATCCCATACAAGCCACATCTTGGTATCGGCATGAGTGTTGGATAACTTAAATCACAGGGATAGCGCCCCAATCAGTGGTGTAACTTGGGGACTTCCGCTCTTGCCGCATTTGCCAACCTTGGTGCGCACCTTGGGTGGATACCTTCACTGTTCCCCGACCAAACCGCCGGTTCAACCCATCCAGTGCATCCATCAACCTCGTGTCAGTGGCTTGCGTCGGCTCTAGCCAATCAGCCTGGTACTGGCCGACAGGCCTGATCTCGCCAAGCATGATCCCCGCCTTCTTGTAGTCATACCCAGGCTTGAACAAGCGTCCCACCAGGTAATCCGCCCAACGGTTCACCACCAAACTGTCATTGGTCGGTTGCGGCAATGGCAAGGTGAAAGATGGGTTGTATTGCGGCAAGTCATTCCTGAAGCGATTGGTGCGCAAAAAGACCTGTATCAACGACGCGTGAGAGCCTTGGGCCCGTAGCTTGGCGCACGCATTGGCCACGAAGGTGCTCATGGCATCTTTTAGGACCGCTAAATCTCGCACCGTGTGACCAAAAGAGCGGCTGCTCACGATGTGCTGCTTATCTGGCACGACCTCTTGCAAGTCGATGCAGGCCATGCCTTGGAGTTCTCGCTGCGTCTTCTCCAACACGACGCCAAACTCGGCGCGCAAGGTGGCCGCGTGGGCAATGCGTAAGTGTTGAACGGTGTGGATGCCATGCTCGGCCAACCGCGCTGAAATCCTTCGCCCAACGCCCCAAACCTCGCCCACCTCTATCTGGTTGAGCAATTTGTCTTGTTGCGCCTGCGTTAAGTCGTTGTAGTTGAAAACGCCCTTTGACCTGGGATGCTTCTTGGCGATGTGATTGGCCAGTTTGGCCAGCGTCTTGGTCGGGCCAATGCCTACGCACACGGGGATCCCCGTCCAGGCGATGACACGCTCGCGCATGGCATAACTCACGTCTCGCAGCTTCGGCGTCCCCGTGAGATCAACAAAACATTCATCAATCGAATACACCTCGTGCCTTGGCGAGTAGTCACCCAGTATCGACATGACCCTGTTGGAGAGGTCTGCGTACAAGGCGTAGTTAGAACTCAGCGCCAGAATACCGTGGGTCTCCGCCAGCGCCTTGCATTCAAACCAAGGCTGTCCCATCTTGACGCCCAAGTCCTTCGCTTCGTTAGAACGCGACACGACACAGCCATCGTTGTTGGACAGCACGACCACCGGCACGTTTTTTAAGTCAGGACGGAAGACGCGCTCACAGCTGACATAAAAGTTGTTGCAGTCCACCAAGGCAATCTGCGGCGTCATGGGTCAACAACTTCAACTTTCACGTGACCGAGCATGAGGGGCTTGACCAATATCTTGTAACTATCTAAGTCAAATTCATGCGGCTTCAACTCCGGCAGCTTGCTCTTTTCACCGGTCTTAGAGCACTGTGTACCCAAGTAACACCAGTTATTCACTCTGTGCCTTTGAATCCAGCCATCCCTCTCTTCGACGAGATCGACAGAACCACTGAACGGCCACACCTCCACTTGCAAGTCGACCAAGGCTGACAATAGTCGCGCATCGTGGGTGTGACGATCCTCCTTGCCCACGCATGCACCAAGGCAGGTTTTGATCTGCAAGCCAAAGCAACCGCGCTTGGAGGTCTTCTCCAACCCCAGAACCGACAGACACAGCAGGTGCTGCTGTGCAAGCTCTTTCAACTTGGCATTCGCCGAGTGGGCAGATGAGAACAACCCATACAGCGCGGGCGTAGACCCTAGGTTGACGGACTTGCTGTCCACGATCTCAGGCACAGCCCCTGCGGCTGTTTGAAGCACACGAACAGAACACAGCGTTTTGATGCGGCGCAGGCGCTGATTGAACAATGGACTTTGTTCTTTGATCATGCGCGACTCCAGCAATAACGCCCCAATTTCCCCCGCCGTCTCAATGAAGTCAATACGGCGCGTCTGGGCCATCATGCGAGCTTCATCAGGTGTCCTGAGGTGACTCATGACCCGACTGCGGATGTCCACGCTCTTGCCAATGTACAAGGGCAACGTGCCCTCGCCTTGGAAAATGTAAACACCCGAGGTGCGAGGTAATGCAGCAATGCTTGCGTCGCCAATCACCATCGCTCAGCACAACTTATGAATATTGTTGGTCACCACGCCCCACACGACAAAGTCATCTTCTTCCTTGATGGGCCTCGGTGGGTAAATGGGGTTTTCTGCGATCAGCTTGACCACCCCACCACGACGGTACAGACGCTTGACGGTGAACTCGTTGTTCAGTTGAGCTACCACAATGTGGTTGTGCTTGGGGTCTATGCTGCGGTCGACCAGCAGTGCATCGCCTTCATAGATGCCCGCTCCGATCATCGAGTCTCCCTTGACCCTGAAGATGTACGTCGCCGCCTTATTGCGGATGAGCTGCTTGTTCAGGTCGATGCGCTCTTCCGTATGGTCCGCCGCTGGCGAAGGAAATCCTGCGGGGACTTGCCAGCCACATACATCCAGCCACATCGGGCTGACCTCAACTAAAACCGGCTGGTCTGATGAAAATGACGTTTTTTCCATAAAATCTATTATACTGTATAAATAAACAGTATTGTAGTTTTTATACGAACCTCACGCCCGCACGCCACGATCAACTATGGACTGACAAGGCCTGTCCCTCTTGACCAAACAATGGATGACGGCTTGATATATTGACGAATGGCCCTTGAAGCCTGCTCATGATCCACCGCTGAAATCTTGTCGTCAAACAAAGCCATCTCCGCAAAGTCGTACCCGTCATACAGCGAATCAGAAAGCGTCGACACAAAGTCTCGCTCAACACCCAAAAATGTCTTTCGTTTTTCCTTCCAAGCGTCCTTCGCTTGTTTGATCTGTTGCGGGGAAAAACCTTCTGCCAGAACTTTTGCCAGCACAGCTTGCAAACTAGCCAAGGCCTTCTCTGCGTTGCCGCTAGACGACGTCGCGAAGAGTTGAACCGTTGAGCGATCATCAAATGACGATGTGGCGACATACATTCCCGCCGAATAGGCCAACCCTTGCGTCTCTCTGAGTTGCCGCCAAATCAGGCTACTTGAATTCCCACCCATCGCATTGATCGCCAGCTGAAGCGCTGGGAAGTCCTTTGATTTGCTATTGATCGCCAGAACAGCTGTACCCGTCACCTTGGCATTCGATGTATCTGCCATCGCTACTTTGATGGGCGTGACGTCCACAGAGGTCGGCGCACTGGGGCTTGGCACGCGTTCAAAGGTTTTCTTCACCAACGCAGTGGCACCCGTTTTTGCCCACAGGGCCTTCACCGTTTCTACATCCACATGGCCAACGACGCCCATACGCGTGTGCGCAAGGTGCGCAAAGTCGTTGCTGCAACGCTGAACGTCTTGATAAGAGAGGTTTTTTGCCTCCTCAACCAAGGCCTCAAAACTTCTGGGTTTGCTCCAATGCCCATCGGGGTAGTTATCAAAGCGCAGGCGAACCTCGTTGTCTGCAACCCTGATGGGGTTCCTCATGGCTGCTTCATACGCTGCAATTTGTGCAGACTTGTATCGCTCGAACTCAAGCACAGGCAAATCTGGATTCATCCATACAGAAAATAAGGTCTTGAAGGCCTCGTCTAAATTTTGACGCGGGGCCTCTAAGGAGATACCCGACAAATTAAGCGCCCAATTCACCTGCAGTTTTTCCATGCGCGATGCAAGCGCATCACGGTCAAGTCCCTGACCACCAAACTTCATGAGGGCACTTGCCGCATCACAGGCGGCTTTTCGATGCACAAGCGATGCTGGCGTCCCATAGTCGTTCTCCATCATCAACCAGACCTTGTCACCCTGAGCCTTGCGCGTGATGAGTGCCGCTTGCGCCCTTTGGCCGTCAAGCTCAAAGCGCTTCGTAGATTTTGATAGCTCCAGTAGGCTTTTTGGAGGCGCATCGGCTGAAGAAAAGATGCTAGGCCAGGTCTGCCCTTCAACCAAGGTTTTCCCATCGGTAGGCTTGGGCCATTCGAGGGGAGGCAACGCATTTGAATGCCTCAACAGCACCTCTGCCCTGTTGGTCGGTACCACCCATTTTTTCAACGCTTGATTCGCCTCATCGAGCGTCACGGACTTGACGACATCTCGGGTCCATAAAAATAGTCGCCAGTCGCCCGCGACTTCAAAATCAGAAACAAAGTTCGCGATCACATCGTGAGAGTCCAAGGCGCGTTCAAACGCGTTGAGTTCAGACAAGCGTGCGCGTTCTAACTGCGCTTGGGTAACCCCGCGAGCTGCTGCTTCTTCGATGTGTTTGTTTAAAGCGGTTGATATATCTTGCGCATTGGCGCTCTGGCCTGCGCGTGCAAACGCAATCAAGCGGCTGTAATCCGCCTCTGCCGATGTAGAGCAACTTGCCGACAATGCTAGTTTTTTCTCGAGAACGAGTTCTTTCCTCAGACTCCCCCAGTCGGGGTCGCAAATGGCGGTTGCTGCCAAATCAAGCGCGTGAACATCTCTCTGTTTTAAGCTTGGTAGCTTCCAAGCGCTGGCAACCAATGTCGTCGCTTTGGAGAGATACAACTCACTCCTGTTGGTGACTGACTGTGGTGTGTCAACGGTATGGTTAGCAGGCTTATCGAGTGAAGGATTTTTAGCGACGCCAAACAACGCAGAGGCCAAGGCAAGCACTCGCCCTTTGTCAAAGCTGCCTGAAATGATAAGGGCGGCATTATCGGGACGGTAGTGCTTTCGATGAAAGCCTTGGAGCGCTCGAAATGTCGTCGCTTCGATGTCACTGCGTGCACCGATGGTTGCTCTTGCGTAACCATGCCAGTTAAAGCTATTTCTCGCCAACGTGCTCATGACAAGTTGTGCTGGCTCGCGCTCTGAGTTTTCCAACTCATTTCGAACCACCGTCATCTCAGTCGCAAGATCTTTTGCGGTGAATCGCGCTCGAATGAAACGATCAGCTTCAATACGAATAAGTTCGTCAATCTTGTTCGGGTCAGCGTCAACAGTTTCAAAGTAATTTGTCCGATCTGAAGTCGTGGTCCCGTTGTAGCTAGCCCCTAACTTGGTCAGATCATCTTTGATATTTTTGCGTTTGCCTGCCCCCTTGAACAGCATATGCTCCAGTAAGTGGGCCATGCCAGTTTCGCCATAGCCTTCAAATTTGCTACCCGACTTCACGAGTAACTCGACCCGCGTGTTGCTGGCAGAAGAAAAAGGGATCAAGATGATTTTGAAACCATTGCTCAAGCGATAGGACGATATGCC
>CANGML010000027.1 GCA_947454585.1 Comamonadaceae bacterium | reverse complement strand
GTCAAAGTGTGGTTTTCCATATTCAAGAGTTTCAGCAAGATTAATTTCAGGAGGCCCTATGGCCACGTTCAAGAAATTCAACAAAGACAAGCGCCCCAAGCGCAACACACAATCCCTGCTCTTCAAGCGCAAGCGCTTTTGCCGCTTCACCGTCACCGGCGTTGAAGAAATCGACTACAAAGACGTCGACACCTTGCGTGATTTCATTGCCGAAAACGGCAAGATCATTCCCGCTCGCCTCACCGGCACTCGCGCTATTTACCAACGTCAGCTGAACACGGCCATCAAGCGCGCACGCTTCTTGGCTTTGGTGCCCTACAGCGACCAGCACAAGATCTAAGGAGACCGACCATGCAAATTATTCTGCTCGACAAGGTCGTGAACCTCGGCAACCTCGGCGAAATCGTCCGTGTGAAAGATGGTTACGCCCGTAACTTTTTGATCCCCTCAGGACGCGCTCGTCGCGCCACTGAAGCTGCGATCAAAGAATTCGAAGTTCGCCGCGCTGAACTCGAAAAAGCGGCCGCTGAGAAATTGGCTGCTGCACAAGCTCAAGGTGAGAAGTTGGCTGGTAAAGCCATCAAACTCAGCCAAAAAGCAGGTGTGGATGGCCGTTTGTTTGGCTCTGTGACCAACCACGACATCGCGGAAGCGTTGACCAAAGAAGGTTTCGCAGTGGCAAAAGCCCAGATCCGTATGCCGCATGGCCCCATCAAGGTGGTTGGTGACAACACCGTGGGGGTGGCATTGCACACCGACGTGATCGTTGAGATCACGGTGTCTGTTTACGGCGAAACAGCTTAAGCTTTTCTGATCCGTGAAAAAGCCGCTCTGATGAGCGGCTTTTTTTATGTGTCTGACTCAAGCTTTCAGAGCTTCATACCCATCCACCACCATCAGTGAACCGGTCGAGTTCTGAAGCCGATGGGGAAGGATGGCTTGATAGGCTTCACCGTGATACCAAGCTTCAGCAGCCGCTCTGCTGGGAAACGCCAAGACCACCTGCCGGTCGCCTTGGCTATGTCCTTCTAATTGCGTCGTGTGGCCACCTCGCACCAAGTACTGACCACCGGCTGCTTGAATGGTGGCAGGGACGCGAGAAGCATAAGAGGCATAGCCTTCAGGGTTGGTCACTGTAATTTGGCCAATCACATAAGCTTTGGTCATCGGATTCTCCTCATTCTTTGTAAAACGCTTCGACTCTGCCTTTGAGCTTGATCAGCAAAGGCTTGCCTTTTCGGTCCAAGGTTTTTCCGGCAGGCACTTTGATCCAGCCCTCGCTGATGCAATATTCTTCGACATCAAAGCGCTCTTTGTCGTTGAAGCGTATGCCAATGTTGTGCTCAAAAACAGCTTGAACAAAATGCGGGCTACGCGGGTCAATGGATAAATGATCGGGAAGGGCGGGGTGTTGTGTGGCATCAGTCATGACATGATTTTCCATGATTTGGGTTTGCAAATAAAATCGCTGTCAGTTATGCCTAAATTTTTATTCCTGCTTTTAGCGATGGCGATGCAAGCTTCTGCATGGGCGGGCTGGGTGTATTTCACAAATAACAACCACGGCTCGAATGACTATTACTATTCGCCACTTGAAAACAAAGGCAAGGTGAAGGTCTTGCGCACCTTTACACAATTACCTGTCGACGCAAAGGTGCCGTTCCATACGCCCAAGGCTGTGGTGAAAGTCATGTTGTACAACTATTCATCAGAGCAATCCACTTATGAGATCAATTGCCAAGAGCAATCGATTCAATTGATGGAACGTATTTTTTACCGAGACATGGTGGGCAAAGTGCCCTTCATCACGCACAAGGCGAAAGACACGTTTATTCAGGAAAGTAATTCAGAGTTTGCCAGGCAGTTCATCAAGACGCCGCTGCACTTTGATGACATCCGGCACTACCGTATGCATGAGGTCGCATGTAAGCCCTAAAAAGGGGACCGCTCTCGGCGATGAATGGAGTCCATACGCGCCCTAAAAATTCGGGCTGGTAGCGAGAGCGGTCATAAACCTAAGCAACCTTGAACCCTATATATCGGTCTCAGTCGCTGAGGCTTTAATGGTTTAACCGATCAAATCCACGCGGCCGTCTAAGCTCATGACGCCGGTGATGACACTTAGCTTAGGGTGGCGCTTGATCACTTGGCGGCGGAACTCATTCAGTGCCTCTGCATGGGCTTCCGTCTCATCGTGCTTGTCAGCAACCTTATTGTCGCCAAAAGCTAATTTGGCAGCACCGCAGTCACGGTGTGTGAGGCCCACCACGCGCTTGATGTTGTGCAAGGACACGGTGATCTCTAAGTTATCCCAATAGGTCTTGTGCCATGCCGAAAATTTGGGATGCACCGCGCCGATGGGGCCGCCCGCCATGACAAACTGGCTGTAGTTGTCGGTCAATTTTTCACGGCTGATGCCTTGCAACAGGCCCATGTATTGCCAGCTCAGGGTGGTGAAGCGTGGATCAATACAGTTGACCAGCATCGCTTCGTAGCTGCCACTGGCTGCTTGGGCTTGAAATGGCGTCGTGCCCAATAGGCTGCCAGCGACGGCTGCCGCCCCTGCTGTTAAAAAACCGCGGCGTGAGGGATGTCCGGCCAATTGAAGTGGCCCGCAACAGGCGCAAGAGGGGGTGAGTTTGTTCACAGTGATGTCCTGGTGGTGGTTATAAAAAGAAAGTTTGCTCATAGGATTTCGGAGCGAATTTTCAATTCTTGAGTGGGTGTTGATAATTTTATCTTTTTGATGCATCTCCCTGGAGCTCAAGTCACAGCCAAGGCCTACATTGATAATCTAGCCATTCATGACTGTTTCTAATTCTCCAGCCCCTAATTTTCGTGTGCTAAGCCTCATCCCTCCGATGACGCAGCTCAATACGCCGTATCCTTCAACGGCTTACCTGACGGGCTTTTTGCGTTCCCAGGGCATGGATGCGGTGCAGGAGGATCTAGCGCTAGCCCTCGTGTTGACGCTGCTGACACCTGACAATTTGCTAAAAATTCGTGCATGCGCCGTGTCTCAGCCCGAAGATCAACGCAGTGCGTGCGTTAATTTCTTCCTTGATTTTTTTGACCGCTACCACAGCACCATCAGCCCGACGATTGCCTTTTTACAGGGCCGTGACGCCACCTTGAGTCACCGCATTGCTGGGCGCGGTTTCTTGCCGGAGGGGCCTCGGTTTGCCTCATTGGACGTATTTGATGATGGGGAGGGTGGGGACCCTTTGGCTTGGGCTTTTGGTGCCTTAGGACAGCAAGACCGCGCTCGACATTTGGCCACCTTGTACCTCAACGATCTGGCTGATGTGGTGCGTGATGCCGTTGACAGCCGCTTTGAATTCGTGCGTTACGCCGAACAGTTGGCGGGAAGTCAAGCAACCTTTGACCCCCTAGCCCAAGCCCTCGCGGCCCCGCCCAACTTGGTGGATGACCTATTGCGAGCATTGACCATGGAGGTCATGACCAAGCACCAACCTCAGCTGGTGTTGCTGTCAGTGCCTTTCCCTGGGGCTGTCTACGCCGCATTGCGAATCGCACAAACCATCAAGACACATCACCCAGGCGTTCGTATTGCGTTGGGGGGCGGTTTTGTCAACACCGAGCTGCGAGAGCTGACAGAGCCGCGCTTGTTTGACTTCGTCGACTTCATCAGCCTTGATGCAGGCGAGAGACCTTTACTCGCGCTGATTGACCATTTAAAAGGCAAGCGCAGCGTTCAGCGATTGGTTCGCACATATGTGCGCAACGAGGCGGGCGATGTGCGGTTGATGAATTGGTCTGAACCCGATGTGCCGTTTGATGCGGTCGGCACGCCGACATGGGATGGCTTGGCGTTAGATCGCTATTTGTCTCTGCTGGACATGCTCAACCCCATGCACCGTTTGTGGAGCGATGGGCGTTGGAACAAGCTCACGGTGGCGCACGGCTGTTACTGGAAGAAATGTAGTTTTTGCGATGTGAGCTTGGATTACATCTCCCGCTACGAAACAGCCTCGGCTAAAACCTTGGTCGATCGGATTGAGCAAATCGTGGCAGAGACCGGCCAAACAGGGTTTCATTTTGTGGATGAGGCGGCCCCCCCTAAAGCCTTGAAGGCCTTAGCGCAAGAGCTGTTGCGGCGCCAGCTCCATATCTCCTGGTGGGGCAATATTCGGTTTGAGAAAACCTTCACACCCGCTTTGGCGGAGCTGTTGGCGCAAAGTGGTTGTATTGCTTTGTCCGGCGGTTTGGAGGTCGCTTCAGATCGGCTGCTGAACCTGATGAAGAAAGGCGTCTCGGTCGAGCAAGTGGCGCAGGTGACCAAAAGCTTCTCAGATGCCGGCATCTTGGTCCATGCGTATCTGATGTATGGATTCCCCACGCAGACCTTGCAAGACACAGTGGACGCCCTGGAATACGTGCGTCAATTGTTTGAAAACGGCTGCATTCAAAGTGGTTTTTTTCATCGCTTTGCGTGCACGGTGCATTCCCCTGTAGGGAAGAACCCCGCCGACTATGGCGTTCAGCTGGTGCCCTTGCCAGAGGTGAGTTTTGCCAAGAACGACATAGCTTTTATTGACCCTACAGGCACCGATCACGAGGGGTTGGGGCTAGGCCTCAAGAAAGCCATTTACAACTATATGTACGGTGTGGGGCTTGAGCAAGATGTGCGTTCGTGGTTCGACCTTCCCAAAGGCAAATGTCCAAAGCCAACAGTAGACCGCCACAAAATTGCAAAGATCCTTGAAAACACTGGCTTTTGAGATTAGAATAATGCCTTCGGAATTAACCACTCCACGCGGGAATAGCTCAGTTGGTAGAGCGCAACCTTGCCAAGGTTGAGGTCGCGAGTTCGAGCCTCGTTTCCCGCTCCAATTTCAAGAAGCCCCTGAAACGCATGTTGCAGGGGCTTCTTGGTATTTAACCAGGCAACGCCAATGACCCACACAATTATGGAAACACGTAACTCGAACGAGTTGTTCCGATTGACTGACGGCGGGACCGGCGGCTGGTTGCAAACTTTCAAGCGTCGATTAAAGTTTCGCTTGCGCTACCACTTGTCTAAGGATGACTTGCATCGCATATGTGGTTTTTTTGAAGCGCATGGGTTGTCAGAACTCACGCACTCGGAGCTACCCGTCATCCTTCGTTCGATGCGTCCCTATTTGTGGAACGGCCTTAGCCCAATCAAACGAACTGACGCGTTGTTGGCGCACTTCGAATGGTTGCTCACGCGTCATTCCGCGCAGACCGTGCTTGATTTTTACAAGCGTGGCGCGCATGCGTTTTTCACGCAAACCTATGCAGAGGGCGTGATCAGCCTTGAGGTAGAGCCAGCCAGAGGTTTGGGGCGCGAGGGTGAGTTAGCCATGCACCTCAAGTTAAATGGCGTCTCAGTGATGCGAGCCGCATTCAGCATCTTGCCCGCCAACATGCTTGGTATTCAAGCGTCTGGCTTTGTGATGGTCATCGGCAACATGCAAGGTCAACGCGCATTGAATCAAGAAATCAAGACCGTGACCCAAAGTATGGAGCGGACCCGGCCTCAGAATATCCTCATGACAGCGCTGCAGGGACTCGCCGCGGGTTGGCAATTGGCTGGGATGGTCGGTGTTTCAGATGCGGGTCACGTGTACTCCGGTTACCGCAGTTTGTCGCAACGCGTCGGTCAAAGTTATGACAAGCTGTGGGAGGAGTTAGGGACCTTGGGCGCCGTATCGACAACGCATTGGCGTTTGCCTATTCAGTGGGTGCCACGTTCTGAACAAGAGGTCCCCTCGAGCAAGCGCTCTCAGCTGCGACGCAAGAACGAGATTCGTCAAAAGATCTTTGATGAGGTGGCGCGCAACAGCGCGCACCTATGTTTGAGTCACGCTGCTGATGCGGCGCTTACTTTTTAGGTAATGTGCCACCGCTTTTGACGCATTCATCGAGTGTTTTGAATTCCGTGAATTTTTTCGTACGCTCATAGCTGGCACTGTTTTTATCATGGCAAATGCCGCTATCTGACTTCTTCACAATCGGTTCAGCGGGCGCTACAGCTTGACCTGTGACAGGGCGACCGCCACTCTTGATACATTCGTCCATAGACGCAAAGCCTGTGAATTTTTTGGTATTGGCGAATGACGGGCTGGTTTTGTCGTGGCAAATGCCGGCATCTGATTTTTTAACAACAGGGTCTGCCGCGTGCGACAAACCAAGCGACAAGCCCATCACTGAAGCGATTAAAAGTTGTTGTGTAGTGCGTAGCGACATGAGGGTCTCCTTGAATTAGCTGTTTTATTCGTCTGTTCTCTTGCAACTAAAAAAATTGCAAAGCAAATATAGACTAAAAATTTGAAGAATTGACGCTTTAAAAATAAGTCACACAACCAGCTGGCGTAAAATTACCACCTATACAAAGACACTGCCCGAGTGGTGAAATTGGTAGACACAAGAGACTTAAAATCTCTCGCTTCCGTAAGGGGCGTACCGGTTCGATTCCGGTCTCGGGCACCATCAAACAGCACAAGGAGGGAGTTTCGTCATGGCACGCTACAACGCCGCGTATGAAATCCATGTGCATGGACTTGTGCCACTGAATCCAGAAGTCGGGCTCGAGCAATTGCAAGACGCGTTGCGCCCCTTGTGGCATTACGCAGGGGCATCTTCCCTAGAAGAGGGCGCTTCTAGCACTTACCCCGAAGAACCTGGCATTCGCTTTAACCCCGAAGAGCACACGCTCCAACTGTGCTGGACTGTCCCTGGCGACGATGATTTCCGTCAAAGTTTGGACGAAATGTGCATGAGCTTGAATGAGCTGACTGCATCGGGTGCTCCGATTGAAGTCACCTTTTACGACAACGACTTTGACGACGAAGATGATTCCCGTGGGCAAGACTCACGCGACGACTTCATCATGTTGTTTGTGGGCCCGACACCGGCCGACATCATGCAAGCGCAACGTGACATGCTGGTGAACGATGTGATGCATCTCATGGAGCGCCACTTCGATGGTGCTGAGCTGGGCGGGGTGGTCAACGAAATCGACAAGCTCTTTTCGGAGCGTTTTGACAATTTGGTGAACTCCTTGGATTTAGGCCGTTCACCCCGCGGCCCTAGCGGGGGGCACGGTGGCGGTCATGGCGGTCGCAAGCCACGCCACTTGCACTAAGAAAAAAACGCGCGCCTAGCGCGTTTTTTTGTGGGCGAAGAAACTTCAAATGGCCGAGATACCAATGCCTTTGAATTCTCCCGTGGCAATGCGTTTTTGCCATTCCGCTGGGCCCGTGATGTGGGCGCTGGTGCCCCCTGAATCCACTGCCACGGTGACGGGCATGTCCACCACGTCGAACTCGTAGATGGCTTCCATGCCGAGGTCGGCAAAGCCCACCACCTGGGCGTGTTTGATGGCCTTGGACACCAGGTACGCCGCACCGCCGACTGCCATGAGGTAAGCCGACTTGTGTTTCTTGATGGCTTCAATGGCAGCGGGGCCGCGCTCAGCTTTGCCCACCATAGAGATCAGACCCGTTTGCGCCAGCATCATCTCGGTGAACTTGTCCATGCGGGTGGCGGTCGTCGGGCCTGCAGGGCCCACGGCTTCATCGCCCACGGGGTCAACGGGGCCCACGTAGTAAATCACGCGGTTGGTGAAGTCCACCGGCAGCTTTTCGCCTTTGGCCAGCATGTCTTGGATGCGCTTATGCGCAGCATCGCGCCCCGTCAGCATCTTGCCGTTGAGCAAAATGGTTTGGCCAGGTTTCCAGCTTGCCACTTCTTCTTTGGTGAGCGTGTTCAGATCGACGCGTTTGCTCTTTTGTGTGTCGGGTGTCCAGTTCACATTGGGCCAGAGGTCGAGTGAGGGGGCTTCTAAATACACCGGACCAGAGCCGTCCATCACAAAGTGGGCATGGCGTGTGGCGGCGCAGTTGGGAATCATGGCCAGCGGCTTGCTGGCCGCGTGCGTGGGGTACATCTTGATCTTCACGTCGAGCACCGTGGTCAGGCCGCCCAAGCCTTGTGCGCCGATGCCGAGGGCATTGACCTTGTGATACAGCTCCAACCGCAGGTCTTCGACTTGGCTGAGCTTGTCGCCCTTGCTGGACTTCTCCAGCAGTTGGTACATGTCGAGGTCGTCCATCAGGCTTTCTTTGGCCATCAGCACCGCTTTTTCAGCCGTGCCGCCAATGCCGATACCCAGCATCCCGGGCGGGCACCAGCCCGCGCCCATCGTGGGCACGGTTTTGAGCACCCAGTCCACCACGCTGTCGCTGGGGTTGAGCATGACCATCTTGGATTTGTTCTCGCTGCCACCCCCTTTGGCGGCCACAGTCACGTCCACGTGGTTGCCAGGGACGATTTGCGTGAAGATGACGGCAGGGGTGTTGTCCTTGGTGTTTTTACGGGCGAATTGCGGGTCGTCCACCACCGAGGCGCGCAGCATGTTGTCGGCAAAGTTGTAGCCACGGCGCACGCCCTCGTTGATGGCGTCCTCCAAGCTACCGGTGAAACCTTCCCAGCGCACATCCATGCCGATTTTCAAGAACACGTTGACGATGCCGGTGTCTTGGCAGATCGGGCGGTGACCGAACGCACTCATCTTGCTGTTGGTCAAGATTTGCGCGATCGCATCTTTAGCCGCAGGGCTTTGCTCGCGTTCGTAGGCGCTGGCCAGGTGCGAGATGAAGTCAGCGGGGTGGTAGTAGCTGATGTATTGCAGGGCAGCAGCGACCGATTCAATCAGGTCGTCTTGGCGGATCGTGGTCATGGATAAAGTCCTGAAAAAAGCCAGATGTAACAACAGCGGCTGAGTTTACTCAGCACCGCTGTCAGTTGGCTTGCATGGCGTCGCAGCGGTTTACTTGGTGCTCAAGACCCAGGCGGTCAGCTTTTTGGCTTCTGCGTCACTCACCTGCGTATTGGAAGGCATGGGCACTGGGCCCCAAACGCCGGCGCCACCTTTTTGGATTTTGCTCGCCAAATTTTCAGCGGCTGTCTTGTCACCCGCGTATTTGGTCGCAACGTCTTTGAAGCTTGGTCCCACCAGTTTTCTGTCGATGGCATGGCAAGCCATGCAGTTTTTAGAGGTTGCAAGGGCCAAGTCAGCGAATGCAGACCCGATCAAGCAAAAAAATCCCACAAAGGCGAAAGTGATGTGTTTCATGTGCGCTCCCGATACCCGTGTTGATCAATAGTCATCCAGCACAGCACCTTTGCTGGCGCTCGATGCATTGAAAGCGAATTTGGCTTGCACACCCCGCATGTAACGTGGCAGCGGCGCCTTCCAATTGGCCCTGCGTTTGGCCAGTTCTGCATCATCGATATTGACTTGCAACAACAGCTGGCGTGCGTCGATGGTGATGGAGTCACCCTCGTGCACGAGGGCAATATTGCCACCTGCTGCGGCCTCGGGCGCCACGTGGCCCACCACCATGCCCCAGGTACCCCCTGAGAATCGGCCATCAGTGATGAGTCCCACGCTCTCGCCCAAGCCCGCGCCAATCAAAGCACCTGTAGGCGCCAGCATCTCAGGCATGCCTGGACCGCCTTTGGGGCCGAGGTAGCGCAAGACCATCACGTCGCCCGCGACGATCTTGCCGTCCAAAATAGCTTTCAGTGCCGACTGTTCATCGTCAAACACGCGCGCTGGGCCGGTAATGACGGGGTTTTTCAAACCTGTGATTTTTGCCACAGCGCCTTCGGGAGACAGGTTGCCTTTGAGAATGGCCAAGTGGCCTTCGGCGTACATGGGCTTGTCGATGGGGCGAATCACGTCTTGGTCAGCGCGGGGTGCGTCTGGAATGTCTTTCAAGGTTTCAGCCACGGTCTTGCCGGTGATGGTCAAGCAATCGCCATGCAACAAACCCGCCTTCAGCAAGATCTTCATCACTTGAGGAATGCCACCTGCCTTGTGCAGGTCCACCGCCAAGTATTTGCCGCTGGGTTTCAAGTCGCACAACACGGGCACTTTGCGGCGCACACGTTCGAAGTCGTCGATCGACCATTCCACGCCAGCCGCATGGGCGATGGCTAAGAAGTGCAGCACCGCATTGGTAGAGCCGCCCGTGGCCATGATCACCGCCACGGCGTTTTCCAAGGCTTCTTTGGTGACGATGTCGCGCGGTTTGATGTCTTTCTTGACCGCTTCAATCAACACGCGTGCCGACTCTTGCGCCGAGTTCATTTTTTCATCATGCGGGTTGGCCATGGTCGATGAATACGGCAGTGACAAACCCAAGGCCTCAAAAGCCGACGACATGGTGTTGGCCGTGTACATGCCCCCACAAGAGCCCGTGCCGGGAATGGCGCGCTGTTCGATTTGCTTGAGGTCCTCATCGCTCAGGTTGCCTGCGGCGTTTTGGCCCACCGCCTCAAACACGCTAACGATGTTGAGCTCTTGGTCCTTGTAATAGCCGGGCAAGATGGTGCCGCCGTAAACGTAAATCGCAGGCACATTGGCACGCAGCATGCCCATCATGCCGCCGGGCATGTTTTTGTCGCAGCCACCCACCACGACCACGCCATCCATCCACTGGCCTTGGACGCAGGTTTCAATGCAATCCGAGATCACCTCACGGCTGACCAATGAATATTTCATGCCCTCTGTGCCCATGGCCATACCGTCTGAAATCGTGGGCGTGCCGAAGATTTGCGCATTGCCGCCAGCCGCTTCGATGGCGGCGACAGCGGCGTCGGCGAGTTTTTGCAAACCGCTGTTGCACGGGGTAATGGTGCTGTGGCCATTGGCCACGCCAATCATCGGTTTGCCAAAATCGCCTTCTTCGTAACCCATCCCGTAATACATGGAACGGTTCGGTGCGCGGGACTTGCCTTCGGTGATATTGGCAGAGCGGCGGTTGATTTTGATGGTCTTGCTTTCCATGGTGTCTCTCAAATTTGTTTGATCCATGAGTTTACCTTTGGTGCCGGCGTGCTGGCATCACGAGCCACCCAAGGCACAATGACAAGATGCTGATTCATCCACAAATTGACCCTGTTGCGCTCTCCCTAGGGCCTATTTCCATTCACTGGTATGGCCTGACGTATCTTGTGGCTTTTGCCTTGTTTGTAGGACTGGGGCGGCTGCGTCTTACGCACGAGCCCTATGCTGCACAGGTGGTGTTGGGGTCGTGGTCCAAGCAGGACGTAGAAGACATTTTGTTTTACGGCGTGATGGGTGTGGTCTTGGGCGGGCGCGTGGGCTATTGCTTGTTTTACAAACCCGGCTACTACATCGATCACCCTTTAGAGATTTTTGCCGTGTGGCAAGGCGGCATGAGTTTTCATGGCGGCATGTTGGGGGTGTTTGTCGCCACTGCCTTATTGGCGTGGCAACGTCATCGTCCGTGGTTATGGGTCACGGACTTCATTGCCCCGTGTGTCCCGACGGGTCTGGCGGCAGGGCGTGTGGGTAACTTCATCAACGGTGAGTTGTGGGGTAGGGCAGCCGACCCCGAATTGCCTTGGGCCATGTTGTTTCCGCAAAGCGGTAGCCTTATCGCACGGCATCCTTCACAGATTTACCAATTCTTGGGGGAAGGCCTTTTGTTGTTTGTCGTCTTGTGGCTGTATGCCCGCAAGCCACGCGCGATGGGCGCTGTGTCAGGCGTGTTCATGATTGGCTATGGCTGTCTGCGCTTCATGGCGGAGTACTTCCGCGAGCCCGACGCGCATCTGGGCTTGCTGGCGCTGGGCATGAGCATGGGGCAATGGCTGTGCGTGCCGATGGTGTTGGTGGGGGTCTGGCTTTGGCTGCGTGCCACACGCTTGAAAATCAACTAAGTTAAGGGTCTATCGAATTTTAAAAAATAGTTGCGGGCGGACATCGGCTCAACCTCAAATTAGACAGACTTAAATTTGCGGGCCTGTTCGATGATCCTTAGGTAAATTCTCCGGTGATGGATTTTTCATTTTGCGTAGCATCGATTCATAATCTTTTTTTAAATCCATTTCAAACAGTTTTTCTTGCTCATGTTTTTGTAATGCAGTTAGAGGGGGGGCGGGAGTTATTACTGATTTGTAAATACGACTATCCCCAGTAATAAAATAAGCAGTTTCACCCGCAGCAGTCCTTCCCACACCCTGTGGTAGTTCAGAAGATTTTGGACCATTGTATTTTCGGAAGGCATTTTCCATAAGTTCCCAATACGCCAGTTTTCTTAAAGGAGGAGGCTTTCTGGGAGAAAATATCTCAAAGCATACGCCCGTGTTTTCAGGTTGCACCGTTTTATGAGATTCGTAGCCCAAACCCATTCGGTGCCCAAGCCTTTCGAAGGATCCCATTTTTAATTCGGCAATATAAACTTTCCCATCATTGCCAATCTGTTTCTCGTATTTAAGTTTGCCGTCACTGCTAACAATGTAGGAACGAATTAGATGATCATCTTTTTCTAATTCTTTTATTAATTCTTCGCTGCATCGGTAATGTATGTATTCGGTTTTTTGCATATATTTATCAATGAGAGTTGTTGAAAGAAAACTCATCTCAGATTTGATCTATCCATTTGTAACCCTTACAAAACAGAGCATTCACCAAAAGATCACGCGATAGATAAAATCAGAGAGAAGATAAATGACAAATACTTTTGTTCTAATTTTAAGGTCTTTTGTGCCTTGAGGCAAAAAATTTCGTTAGCGTGAAACGGTATAAATTTATACCGATTACTAGGGAAAGTCCCTGAGTCTTAGCGTCTAAATCTAAAG
>CANGML010000026.1 GCA_947454585.1 Comamonadaceae bacterium | reverse complement strand
GCGCTGAAATCACAGCTGGCGAACTTCAAGATTCCCAAGAAGTGTTTTGTGGTGGCCGAGTTGCCTCGCAACACCATGGGGAAGGTGCAGAAGAACTTGCTGCGGGATCAGTACAAGGCTTTGTTTTAAGACACGTTGATCGCTCCGCCAAGGCGATCAGCCGGTATCCGATTCGGCTCCTCGCTTCGCTCTTGATGTCGCCGTATCGGACACCGACTACTCGCCATGGCTGCGAGGACTTTCTTTAGGGCCTGCGGTGACAAACACTCGGATGCTGAAGGGGCTGTGCGGCGGCTGACGATTTCTGGTACTCCAGCATGAGGAAGCCGTCGCACAGCCCCTTCAGCATCAGCGAAAGAAAAACTTAACCAGCCAAAGCCGCCGAGTTCACCCGCTGCGTGATGTGCGCCAAGGCCTCGTCCACTTGGTCAATCAAGATCAAGCACAAGTCGCCCTTTTGCAAACGCTCCATCGCGCGGTCGATCGCCAAGAACTCGCCATGAATCTCGTCGATGTGTGAGGTACGTTTCGCACCGTCTAAACCCTGACGCAACAGCTTCAACACCTCGCCATCCACACGGCCACGTTGGCAGGCGTCTTGGTACAGCACCACATCATCAAACGCTTCACCGATGATGCGGGTTTGTTCACGGATGTCTTCATCGCGACGGTCGCCCGCGCCACTGATCACCACGCTGCGACGCTGGGCGGGCAGGTTGGTCACGGCTTGCACCAGTGCTTTGATGGCATCGGGGTTGTGGCCGTAGTCAGCAATCACCGTCGCACCTTTGTAGTCAAACACGTTGAAACGTCCGGGCACAGCGTTGCTGTCGCTGACAAACGTGGCCAAGCCTTTGCAAATGGTTTGCCATGGCACGCCGACCGCCCAAGCGGCACCGATAGAAGCCATGGTGTTTTCGATTTGAAAGCCAATGGCGCCGCTGCGTGTGACGGGAATATCCGACAAAGGAATGCGCACCGAGTGGTTGCCTTGCATGGCCACGATTTGGTCGTCTTCCACAAACAGCACGCGTTTGCCTTGGGCGCGATGCGTGGCAATCACGGGGTGGTGTGCATCCAAGCCAAAGAAGGTCACTTGTCCCGGGCACTTATTGGCCATGCCGACCACGATGGGGTCGGTGGCATTCAATACCGCGGTGCCTGACTCGGCCACGTTTTGCACGATGACGCGTTTCAACACGGCGAGGTCTTCTACCGTGGTGATGTAGTTCAAGCCTAGGTGGTCGCCCATGCCAATGTTGGTGACGACTGCCACTTGGCAGCGGTCAAAGGCCAAGCCTTCACGCAGCATGCCACCCCGGGCGGTTTCGAGCACCGCCGCATCCACATCGGGGTGAGCCAACACGTTGCGTCCACTGCGAGGGCCGCTGCAGTCGCCGCTGTCGGTTTGGCGGCCATTGACATAGACGCCATCGGTGTTGGTCATGCCCACACGCAAACCATTCGCGCGTAAGAGGTGAGAGGTCAAACGGACGGTGGTGGTTTTACCGTTGGTGCCCGTGACAGCAATGACGGGAATCCGACCATCACCACCATCGGGGAACATGGTGGCCATCACGGCCTCGCCCACGTCACGCCCCTTACCAAAGGAGGGGCTCAGATGCATGCGCAAACCGGGCGCCGCATTGACTTCGACCACACCGCCGCTTTGTTCTTCGAGGGGCCGTAAGACAGATTCACACACCACGTCCACGCCGCAAATATCAAGCCCCACCATTTGCGCCGCAGCAATGGCGCGCAGCGCAACTTCGGGGTGCACGTCATCGGTCACGTCAGTGGCGGTGCCGCCAGTGGACAGGTTGGCGTTGTTGCGCAGGATCACGCGTGCGCCTTTGGCAGGCACGGAGGTGGATTCAAATCCTTGCTCTTTGAGACGCGCAATGGCGATGTCATCAAACCGAATTTTGGTCAAGGAGGTGGCGTGGCCTTCACCCCGGCGGGGGTCGGCGTTGACGATGTCGACCAACTCACGCACAGTGTTCTTGCCGTTGCCAATCACCAAGGGTGGTTCGCGACGTGCGGCGGCCACCAATTTGTTGCCGACCACCAGCAAGCGGTAATCGCTGCCGGGTAAGAACCGTTCAACCAACACATCATCGCGGTGCGCCACGGCAGCCGAGTAGGCCTCTTTGACGCCAACTTCGGTGGTGACGTTGACGGAGATGCCTTTGCCTTGGTTGCCATCGCGTGGCTTGACGACGACGGGCAGTCCAATCTCTTGCGCGGCTGCCCATGCGTCGTCGGGGCTGGTGACGGGGCGACCCAAGGGCACGGGCACACCTGCCGCATGCAGCAGTCTTTTGGTCAGTTCTTTGTCTTGTGCGATGGACTCGGCAATCGCGCTGGTGGAGTCTATTTCGGCGGCCTGAATGCGACGCTGTTTACTGCCCCAGCCGAGTTGAACCAAGCTGCCTTCGGTTAAACGGCGGAAGGGGATGCCACGTGCAATTGCTGCATTCACGATTGAGGCTGTGGAGGGACCTAAGCGGATGTCTTCATCAAGCTCACGCAGTTGATCAACCGCTGCGTCTACATCAAAACTGGTGTTGTTGAGGGCCGCGAGGCATAACTGATGGGCCAGTTGGATGGCCAAGGTGCCGACCTGCTCTTCGGTGTATTCCACGGCGACTTGGAACATGCCGTGGTCGGTGGTCGCGGTGGTCCGACTGAAGGTAACGGGGCAACCTGCTTCAATTTGCAAATGCAGGGTCGCAGCCTCTAGCGCATGCGCCATGCTGAGTTTGACCTTGTGGTCCGTGGGACGTAGGGTACCAACGCCAGGAAACAAGTTACGCAGACGCCCCTCGAAGTCGGGATGCTGACTCAGGTCGATTTCGTCATCTTCACACTTGACCATGGCCTCTACGGCAGTGTGTCGGGTCCAGAGGTTAGGGCCGCGCAAGGCGCGGATACGGGAGACTTCCATTAGCCATTCATCCTTGCAATGTCTTTGGCAACATGTTGGTTTTGTTGCCCGAAATTCTTCAGCCCAGCACGAATCAGCAGCGGCGCAATGTCCAATGACCAAGCTGTGGCCACGGTCGCGAGCAGCGTAGAAATATGCAAACCGTCTTTGAGTAAGCGCGCAATCAGCTCGAGATCCAAGTGAAACAATTGAGTTTCTTGGTCGCCGCGTGCCAAGGTGACATGGCCATCCTTGCAGTAAACAGCGCGCCCACCGGTCTTTAGATGGGCAAGTACCGTGGCGTTGTCTTGTGCTTTGGCGTAGTACACCACTTCGCCATCACTCAATTCCGCCAAGGTGATGACTTCAGCCTCATCTGCATTGAGAACAGTGGCCCCTTCTGGCAACACCAAGTCGACTTGGGTTCGAACCACTGTGCGCATTTGCTCGGGCGTTTGTATGTCGTGTTTGTCTATCAAGCCCGCATTCGTGTCCGGCATGTGGGTGACCACACCGACCAGGCAACGGTCGTAGGCCAAGCCTTCGTCCAAGATGAGTTCTGGTGTGGTTTCAAACACAGCAGCGTCGAGGGCGCGGTTGATGAGTAAACGCTCGGAGGTTTCAAAGCCGCGCGAGTCCGATTTACCCAAATGCTGCTGGTCCATGTAGAGACCGTCTTTGCACGCCAACCCCGTGCGTTTGCCCGAGAGGTGCAGCAACCAAGCGACCAGCTGCGACAGCTCGGTGGTTTGTTGGCTACCCACAATGCCGACCACAGGGATGCGTCCGGATTCATTGGGACCAAACAGGTGCTCCACGATGGCTTTGCCCACAGGGCGGGGTTGACCCACCGCCGGCTTGACGTGCATCAGCAAACCAGGACCTGCGTTGACTTCAATGATGGCGCCGTGTGTTTCTTCGAGGGGACGCGAGATGTCTTGCGTCACGATGTCGATGCCTGCAATGTCCAACCCAATCACCCGAGCGGCAAGGGTGGCCACGGCGGCGACTTCTGGGTGAACCATGTCGGTGACATCGTTGTTCAAGTTGCCATTGCGTTGCACCACCACGATGCGGCCTTTCTCAGGCACGCTGTCAGGCTGCAGGCCTTGACGTTGGATTTCGAGCAACGACATTTCGCCGCGTGGGGTGTGTAGGCGAATCAAATCGAGGGGGAAGCCCTCAGCAAGGCCGCGGCGTGGGTCGGTGTTGATCTGGCTGTCGATCAGCTGCTCCACGGTAGAGTTGCCATCGCCCGTGATGCAGGCGGTTTCACCACGGGTGGCCGCTACCACGCGGTCACCCACCACCAACACGCGGTGCTCGTCACCGCGCACGTAGCGCTCGATCAGCACTTCGCTGCCTTCTTTGTCGGCAGCCACCCAGGCCTGGCGCACACCGGCTTCGGTGTTCACATCTAGTGACACGCCCCAACCACGGTTGCCATCCAAGGGTTTGACGACCACGGGCAAGCCAATGTCTTGGGCGGCTTCCCAGGCCTCGTCAGCGGTTTTGACGATCTGGCCTTCAGGCACGGGAATGCCGCATTGCGTGAGCAAGCGCTTGGTCAGGTCTTTGTCGCTGGAAATGCTTTCTGCAATGGCGCTGGTGCGGTCGGTCTCAGCGGTCCAAATACGGCGTTGCTTGGAGCCGTAGCCCAACTGCACCAAGTTGCCTTCAGTCAAACGGATGAAGGGGGTTTTGCGCTCAACGGCGGCATCGACGATGCAAGCCGTGCTGGGGCCCAAGCAGCGCAGGTCAGCAATCTTTTTCAGGCGTTCTACGGTAGCTGCGATGTCAAAAGCTTGGTTGTTGGCCGCTGCCATGACGATTTGGCGAGCTGCCAGAAAGCTCTCCCGTCCGAGCTCTTCATGCTCGGTGCGAAACACCACTTTGTAGATGCCACGTTTGCTGATCTCGCGGGCCTTACCAAACTCAGCACGCGCGCCAGCCAGCAGCTGCAATTCGATGGAGACGTGTTCCATGATGTGGCCCATCCAAGTGCCGCCCACCAAACGGGTTAAGAACCCCCCACGATGGCCCACGCCACAGTGGTGTTCGACCAAGCCAGGCAGCCAGCCATTGAGACGGTCATTGAAGCCTTCAATTTTGTTGGACGGATGGTCTTCCATTTCACCCAGGTCAATCAGCGCTTCGATGATGGGGCGATAGGTCCAGATGTTGGGCCCGCGCAAGTAGTTCATGCGCAGGATTTGAATGTCTTTGAAGGCCATAAATTAGCTACGAAATGAGTGGGCGATACAATCAAATGCATGCGTGCTGGGATGCAACAAAGTCCTGGCTCCTGCTTTTATTCTTTACCGCCGTCTCTCGATTTCCGTCGATTGAAAGCAGCAACATTCCAATAATGAATTCTTCTTTATCGGCTTCCACCAAAGTTGTATTGCCCGAGGGCTGGCGAACTTCAGCGTTGGCACAACTGTCTGAACAAGAAAACGTTCTAGCTTGGCTAGAGGTTGACCTGAATGCCCAGTTACATTTTTCGCTAGGGCTGCTCATTGTGACAGACCAGCGGGTGATTTTTGGCGCCCGAGAGGCCGCTTCAGCAACTGTCTGGGACAGCTGGGTGTTGGCGCCAGGCATGACGATCACGCACACCGATCATGCGGGTGTGGGGACTTTGAGCCTGATCGATGCCAGCCGGCGCATCGCCAGTTGGCGCTTTACCTTGACCCACAACGTGACAGCGATGCGCTTGCAAGAAAAGTTCGCTGACCACCTCGAGCTGCTCACCCACGGTAAGTCGCTGGCTGCCACCGCTCAGGCGCGTTGTCCGCAGTGCAAGCTTCAGCTCGAGAACGCGGGTGATGAGTGCCCGGTTTGCAACCGCGAACAACATGCACCGCTCTCCACCTGGGGCTTGTTCCGTTTGTGGCGATTTGCCAAACCCTACCAGTGGCGCCTGTTAGCAGGCTTTTTGTTGACATTGGCTTCCACCGCCGCCACCTTGGTGCCGCCGTACCTGACGATGCCGTTGATGGACGATGTGTTGATTCCATTCCAAAACGGCAAAGATATTGACCACGATTTGGTGTTTTTGTACTTGGGCGGATTGTTGGGTGCGGCCTTGCTGGCCTGGGGCTTGGGTTGGCTCAAAACCTACATCTTGGCCTTGGTCTCTGAGCGCATCGGCGCGGACTTGCGCACCACGGCTTATGAGCACTTGATGCGCTTGTCTTTAGAGTACTTTGGTGGACGTCGTACCGGTGACCTGATGAACCGGATTGGCGCTGAAACCGACCGCATTTGCGTGTTTTTGTCGCTGCATTTGTTGGACTTTGCCACCGATGTGCTGATGATTGTGATGACCGCCTCTATCTTGATCAGCATCGATGCCAAGCTGGCTGCCGCCACCTTGCTGCCCTTGCCGTTCATCGTGTGGTTGATTCACACCGTGCGGGACAAACTCCGCACGGGGTTCGAGAAGATCGACCGCGTCTGGTCTGAGTTGACCAATGTGTTGGCCGACACCATTCCCGGTATTCGTGTGGTCAAGGCCTTTGCGCAGGAAACACGAGAGGCCAACCGTTTTCGCGATGCCAATAAGCACAACTTGGCGGTGAATGACCGCATCAATTTTGTGTGGTCCTTGTTTTCGCCCACCGTCACGCTGATGACCGAGGTGGGGTTGCTGGTGGTGTGGGGCTTTGGTATTTATTTGGTGTCGCATCACCAAATTTCGGTGGGTGTGTTGGCGGCGTTCTTGGCCTATATCGGGCGCTTTTATACACGCTTAGATTCCATGAGTCGCATCGTTTCGCACACGCAAAAAGCAGCCGCTGGCGCGAAGCGTATTTTCGAAATCCTCGACCACGTCTCCAGCGTGCCCGAAACACCGCACCCACAACCCTTGCCCCAGCCCGTGCAAGGACGCATCGAAATTCAAGATGCAGGTTTCCGTTATGGCAACCGCGCTGTCATACGAGGTATGAACCTGACCATTCGCCCCGGCGAGATGATCGGTTTGGTGGGCCAGAGCGGTTCGGGCAAGAGCACCTTGGTCAACCTGATTTGCCGCTTCTACGATTTGAGCGAAGGCGCGATCAAGCTCGATGGCATCGACATTCGCAACATCGCGCTGTCCGACTTTCGTAGCCACATTGGCATGGTGCTGCAAGAACCGTTCTTGTTCTTCGGCACGATTGCCGACAACATCGCCTACGGCAAACCCAATGCCACGCGTGAAGAAATTGTGGCCGCAGCCCGCGCCGCACATGCGCACGAGTTTATTTTGCGTTTGCCGCAAGGCTATGACTCGCTGGTGGGTGAGCGCGGTCAAGGCTTGTCGGGTGGCGAGCGTCAACGCATTTCCATTGCACGCGCCTTGCTGATCAACCCGCGCATCCTCATCTTGGATGAAGCCACCGCCTCAGTGGACACAGAGACTGAACAAGAAATTCAAAAGGCCTTGGACAACTTGGTGCAGGGCCGAACCACGATTGCGATTGCCCATCGTTTGTCCACGCTCAACAAAGCTGACCGCTTGGTGGTCATGGAGCAAGGCGTGGTGGTGGAAGAGGGCGACCACGACACGCTCATGGCACGTCAAGGCGCCTACTACCGTTTGTATGAGGCTCAAGCCAAAAATGCGCAAGATGCCGTGGTGGGCGTTTCAGCCAAGGAGTCTGTATGAGTGCCCCGATGACCCAGGCCTTCACTTTGGCTGTTGACCCCTTTGGCAAGTTGGTGGTCACCCTAGCCGATGGCACACAACATGTGGGGGCCTTGGTGGCGCGTGCCTTTCCGATTGCCGAACCTGAGCAAAGCATTTCTATTTTGAGTGCCGAGGGTAAAGAATTGGCGTGGGTGGAGCGCCTGAGCGACTTGCCTGTGCACGCGCGAGAGATCGTGGCGCAGGCCTTGCAAGGACGTGAGTTCATGCCGGAGATCTTGCGCTTGGACGGTGTGAACAGCTTTTCCACCCCCAGTGTGTGGCAGGTGCAAACCAACCGTGGTCCCACGCAGTTGGTGCTCAAAGGTGAGGAAGACATTCGCCGCCTGAGCGCGCATCGTCTGATCGTGGCCGACGCCCACGGGGTGCAGTTCTTGATTCGCGATTTGCCGTCGCTGGACCGTCACACCCGCAAACTGCTGGACCGTTTCTTGTAACGCTCAGCGGCCTTCGCAAGTGGCAAAGAAATCCAGCTCGCGCTGGTACGCCGTGGTTTTCACGGCCATCAACCCCAGTACCGAGTGAAACAGGTTGTCGTGTGACAACGGCTTGTGCCGCTCGGCATTCAAGCAGCGTGTACTCACGCGACTGAGTTGCTCGAAACCTGGCGATAACCAAGTGATCAGGGGGACGGTCTTTTGTTCGACCGGGGCAACGGCATAGGGCAGACCGTGCAAGTAGATATTCTTTTCACCCAGTGACTCACCGTGGTCTGCTACATACAGCATGGCTGGCGTGCTCGACTTTTCTTGTGACTTGAGCCAACCAATGACACGCGATAAAAAATAGTCGGTAAATACGATGGTGTTGTCGTAAGCATTGACCACCTGTGCGCGATCACATGGCGACAAGGAAGTGTCTTGGCATTCGGGTGCGAATTTTTTGAATTCTGCAGGTGTACGCTTGAAATACGCAGGACCGTGGCTGCCCATTTGATGCAAGACCACGACCGTGCCACGCGCACGACGCTCAGCAGGGAGTTTGGCTAATTCGGAGTCGATGCGCGCGAGCATCACGGTGTCACGGCATTCACCGCCTTCGCAGTGGTCGGGGACTTGCAAATTGGAGGTGTTGGTATGCGGAACCCGGTCACACTGGTCTTTGCAGCCCGATTGGTTATCCATCCAGAGCACAGCGTAGCCAGCATGCTGCAACACATCCAGCAGATTTTCAAAGTCTTGCTCACGTTTGACATAGGCCGCACGTCCTAGGTGCGAGAACATGCAAGGCACGGATTCGGCCGTGCTGGTGCCGCAGGAGGTGACGTGCGTGAAGCTGGTGATGTTTTCTTTGGCGAGTAAGGGGTTGGTAGGGCGTTCGTAACCGTTCAGAGAAAAATTTTGGCTTCTTGCCGTCTCGCCCAACACAAACACCAAGAGCGGCGGTCGTTCAGCAGTTGATGCAGACCGTTGAATGATGTGTGCATCGGTGCCCAGGGCGTGCATCGGGCCGTTAGGCCTTTCCGACGGGATCACGGTCAGATCGAGCAGGGCATAGACGCTGTTGAGTGGGTTGATTTGGTAACGCAGTTGCGTGTGGTTGCGCATCAGAGACGCGAAGTCTTGGAACACCCCTTGCAGCATGGCAGCGCTGATCACCAAACCCGTCAAACACAGTGCGCCATTTCGCATCAGTTGCTGCTGCCAAGGTGGCGAGGTCATGGGTTGTCGCCACAGCCATAGGGCTGGTAACACGCCCAGTACCAACACCGTCAGCGCGAGCTGCCCACTGAGCTGATCGCCTGCTTCGCGTGTGTCGGTTTGAAACACATTGATTACCATGGGCGTGTCCACCACGATGCCATAGGCCAACATGTAATGCGTGGCGAATCCCGCTAGCAAAAGAAAAAGTGTGATGACAGGTTTGAGCGTGTAACGCCAAGCCACGATAGACAACAAGCTAGCGATGACGCCTGCAATGATCAGCGCGAACACCACAGCAAAAAAAACGCCATGACCGCCCGTTAAGTCGGGGAGCTCGGTCAAGGTCTTCCAAAGCGCCAAATTGCCTACCACTGCCAACCAGAGACTACTGAGTAGCACCAAGGTGATGGCCGATCGGGGTTGACGAACAGGGGCATCTAAGAACATGAGGCGCATAGAAAAACTGCAGAAAAGCTAAAAGAGGCTGAATCAGGTGGGCCAAGTGCTGCCATGTTCAGGCACGACTGCGCGCCATCTTAAATCGCGTTCAATGCGCTGGCGCAAAGCGTCTGATGCCTCGGGTTCGCCGTGCACCACATACACCTGATCTGGTGGGGTTTTCATGCCCTTGAGCCAGTTGATCAATTGTGAGGCATCGGCATGTGCCGAGGAGGACTGCAGTTGCACGACTTCGGCTTGAACGGAGACCTCTTGGCCATGCAGGCGCAATGTGGGGCCGCCGTTGGCCAGGGTCGCACCCCGTGTGCCTGGCGCTTGATAGCCCGTCAGGATGACCATGTTGCGATGGTCGGGCAGGTAGTGCGCCAAATGGTGCAGCACACGTCCGCCAGTGGCCATACCGCTGGCCGCCAAGATGACCATGGGGCCGTGGCGTTTCGCCAAGGCTTTGGATTGTTCAGGGGTCTCCACCATCGTCGCCACATGTTTGAGGTCTTTCAACGCCTGCGCATCGAGCTTGTGTGCATCGGGATGACGGTGGAACAGTTCAGTGGTGTGAACCGCCATGGGACTGTCTAAAAAAATGGGCAGCGCAGACGGGATGTCGCCGCGTGCTTTCAGCACGGCGATCGCATGCAGCAAGGCTTGTGCACGGCCCACGGCAAAGACGGGCACGACAGCCACGCCGCCACGCGCCGCAACTTTTTTGAGTGCAGGTGCGAGTTCCGCCAAGATGTCCTCGTGCGGATGCTCTCGGTTGCCGTAAGTCGATTCGATCAAAACCGTATCCGCATCAGGTGGCGCTGCCGGGGCATTCATCAGCAAGTCGTCAGGCCGCCCCACATCGCCACTGAACAAAATGCGCCGCCCTGCCACTTCAAGCAAGACACTGGCGGCGCCCAAAATATGACCCGCCGTCGTGAAGGTGGCCTTCCACCCAGGAATGGGCGAGAAGCTGATGGTTTCCCGCTCAGGCTTGAGCAATTGCAAAGACAGCAGCGCATCATGCTTGCCATACAGCGGCATCGCAGGGCTGTGCTTGGTGAAACCGTGACGGTTCAAGAACGCGGCATCTTCCTCTTGGATATGGCCGCTATCGGGCAGCAAGATGGCGCACAGGTCGCAGGTGGCGGGCGTGGCGTGGATATGACCTCGAAAACCTTGTCGGTACAGCAAGGGGAGATAGCCGCTGTGGTCCAAGTGTGCATGCGTCAACAGCACCGCATCGATAGCTGTCGCCTTGACGGATAAGTCGTTCCAATTGCGCAAACGAAGCTGCTTGTACCCTTGGAATAAACCGCAATCGACGAACAAGCGTTTGCCATCGTGTTCGACCAAATACTTGGAGCCGGTGACAGTACCGGCGCCACCTAGAAAAGTAAGGTTGACAGTCATGTCCACAGTATCACCGGTTTAAAAGTGACACTGTTTGTGCTTAGTTGAAAAAGCGCTTGAGCTTGTCGGCCCATCCACCTTCGGCGGGCGAGTGTTTGTTGCCGCCTTTTTTCAAGGACTCATCCAACTCCTTGAGCAGCTTGCGTTGGTGTTCGGTGAGCTTGACGGGAGTCTCGACCGAGATGTGGCAATACAAATCACCAGGAAAGCTGGAGCGAATGCCCTTCAAGCCTTTGCCGCGCAAACGGAACTGCTTGTCGTTTTGCGTCCCTTCGGGGATGTCAATGGCGGCCTCGCCCGCGAGTGTGGGCACGCGAATTTCGCCACCCAAAGCTGCCGTGGTGATGCTGATCGGCACTGAGCAATGCAGGTCGTCACCATCGCGCTCAAAGATGTCGTGCTTTTTGACGCGAATCTCGATGAACAAGTCGCCGGGCGGACCGCCGTTGGTCCCAGGTTCGCCATTGCCGGTGCTGCGGATGCGCATGCCGTCGTCAATGCCCGCGGGGATTTTGACTTCCAGTGTTTTTTGCTTTTTGATCTTGCCTTGGCCATGACACATATTGCAGGGGTCAGGGATGATCTTGCCTGAGCCTCGGCAGTGCGGGCAGGTTTGCTGCACGCTGAAAAAACCTTGGCGCATTTGCACCTGGCCGCTGCCTTGGCAGGTGGTGCAGGTCTTGGCCGATGTGCCAGGTTTGGCGCCTGTGCTGTGACAGGTTTCGCAACTGTCCCAACCTGGAATTTTGAGCTGAGCGTCTTTGCCGTTGGCCGCTTCTTCGAGCGTGATTTCCATGGCGTAACTGAGGTCGTTGCCACGGTAGACCTGACGGCCACCCCCGCCACGTCGTTGCTGGCCAAAAATGTCCCCAAAAATGTCACCAAACGCTTCACCAAAGCCTGCTCCGCCAAAGCCGCCGGGACCACCTGGGCCACCGCGCATATTGGGGTCCACGCCAGCATGGCCATATTGGTCATAGGCGGCACGCTTGTCTGCGTCCGACAGCATCTCATAGGCCTCTTTGACCTCTTTGAACTGGGCCTCCGCTTCTTTGGCTTTCTCGCCTTGGTTGCGATCGGGGTGGTACTTCATCGCGAGTTTGCGATAGGCCTTTTTGATTTCGTCCTCGCTCGCGCCTTTGGCGAGGCCGAGAACTTCATAAAAATCGCGTTTGGACATGGTGTGTACGGTGCCGTGTTTTGTGGGGCTTGATCAAGACTTCGCCGCGTGTTCACCTTTTCAGGCGAAACGCGGCGAGCTCAGCGCAGTAGGTGAGAAAAGGCGTTAGCCTTTTTTGACTTCTTTCACTTCAGCGTCGACCACATTGTCGTCGGCGGGCTTAGCGTCTGCACCTGCACCTGCACCTGCAGCGGCACCACCTGCCGCTTGAGCGGCTTGCATATCGGCATAGACTTTTTCGCCCAGCTTTTGTGAGGCAGTCATCAAGGCTTCGGTCTTGGCATCGATGGCCGATTTGTCTTCGCCTTTTAAGGCTTCTTCGACGTCTTTGATGGCTGCCTCGATGGCTTCTTTCTCACCAGCGTCGAGCTTGTCGCCGTGTTCGCCCAAGCTCTTCTTGACGCTGTGCACTGCGGCATCGGCTTGGTTGCGGGACTGC